>NZ_RZRO01000009.1:0-113674 GCF_003997975.1 Mesorhizobium sp. M7A.F.Ca.US.005.03.1.1 | reverse complement strand
GCCTATGACTTCATCGAAAAACCGTTCAAGGCCGACAGGCTGATCCTTATTGCCGAGCGTGCGCTCGAGACCTCGAAATTGCGGCGCGAGGTTTCCGACCTCAAGCTGCGCAGCGGCGAAACCTTCGATCTGATCGGCATGTCGTCGGCGATGAGCCAGTTGCGTCAGACCATCGAACGCGTCGCGCCGACCAACAGCCGCGTGATGATCATCGGCCCGTCTGGCTCGGGCAAGGAACTGGCCGCGCGCGCCATCCACACGCTGTCGGCGCGCAAGGGCGCGCCTTTCGTGACGCTGAGCGCCGCCAACATCACGCCCGAGCGTATGGAGATCGAACTGTTCGGCACCGAATCGAATGGCGTCGAGCGCAAGGTCGGCGCGCTCGAGGAGGCCCATCGCGGCATCCTCTACATCGACGAGGTGGCCGACATGCCGCGCGAGACGCAGAACAAGATCCTGCGCGTGCTGGTCGAACAACAGTTCGAGCGGGTAGGGGGAACCAAGCGGGTCAAGGTCGATGTCCGCATCATCTCCTCGACCTCGCAGAACCTCGAAGCGATGATTGCCGACGGTCGTTTCCGCGAGGATCTTTACCATCGCCTGGCGGTGGTTCCGGTCATCGTCCCGGGACTGGCCGAGCGGCGAGAGGATATTCCCTACCTCGTCGACAACTTCATGAAGCAGATCGCCCGCCAGGCCGGCATCAAGCCGCGCCGTATCGGCGACGATGCGCTGGCCGTTCTGCAGGCTCACAACTGGCCAGGCAACGTTCGCCAGCTGCGCAACAATGTCGAGCGCCTGATGATCCTGGCGCGCGGCGACGACGTCGATGCGCCGATCACCGCTGATCTGTTGCCGGCCGAGATCGGCGATGTCATGCCGCGCACGCCGAATCAATCCGACCAGCACATCATGGCGCTGCCGTTGCGCGAAGCGCGTGAGCAGTTCGAGAAGGACTACCTGATCGCCCAGATCAACCGGTTCGGCGGCAACATCTCGAAGACCGCCGAGTTCATCGGCATGGAGCGCTCCGCTCTGCATCGCAAGCTGAAGTCCCTGGGCGTCTGAGCGCGTCCAGCCGCCGCGCGTGGTCCAACCATTTGCCGGTTACGCCCGCGGTGGAATCGCATAAGAAAGCCCGAGAATTTCTGAGGGGTCGCCAATGCCGCGCATTGCCTATGTCAACGGGCGCTATGTCACGCACGCCGACGCTGCCGTGCATATCGAGGATCGCGGCTATCAGTTCGCCGACGGTGTCTATGAGGTCTGCGAAGTGGCGCGTGGCTTCATCGTCGACATGCCGCGCCACCTGGCCCGGCTGAACCGTTCGCTGACCGAATTGTCGATCGCCTGGCCGGTCACCTCTCACGTGCTGCCGCTCATTCTGCGTGAGGTGGTCAATCGCAACCACGTCGCCAATGGCCTGGTCTACGTGCAGGTGACGCGCGGCGTGGCCAGCCGCGACTTTGTCTTCCCTTCCGCAGACACCAAGCCGGCCCTGGTGGTCACCGCCAGGAAGGCCGACCCCGCAGCCGGAGCAAAGCGAGCCGAGACCGGCATCGCGGTCATCACCGTGCCGGAGAACCGCTGGGACCGCGTCGACATCAAGACCGTCGGGCTGCTGCCCAATGTATTGGCCAAGCAGAAGGCAAAGGAAGCCGGTGCGCAGGAAGCCTGGTTCGTCGACGATGAAGGCAACGTAAAAGAAGGCGGCTCGTCCAATGCCTGGATCGTCACCCGGGACGGCGTCCTGGTCACCAGGCCGGCCGAGCATGGCATCCTGCGCGGCATCACCCGCACGACCATGTTCGAAGTGGCGGCCAAGCTTGGCCTGAAGATCGAGGAGCGCGGCTTTTCCGTCGCCGAGGCCAAGACGGCACGCGAGGCGTTCATCAGTTCCGCAACGACGATCGCCATGCCGGTGGTGGCCATCGATGGCGACACGGTCGCCAATGGGCACCCCGGCTCAATAACACTTTCGTTGCGGCAAGCCTTTTTTGACATTGCGGAAAAAAGTCCAGCCTGATAACCGCACAGGTGGAATGAACATCAATATATCTCGTTCTGCTTGTCGTTACTGACGACAAGACGGTGTTTGCGAGCTTGACATGCGCCCGTTAATTTGGCGCATTGGCTTGCAAACCGAAGGGGATCGGCGAAAGACAAGAACAATGGCGGAACGATCGCAAAACCTTCAGGACCTGTTCCTGAATTCAGTTCGCAAGAGCAAGAACCCGCTCACCATCTTCCTCATCAACGGCGTGAAGCTGACCGGCGTGGTCACTTCGTTCGACAATTTCTGTGTGCTGCTGCGCCGCGATGGTCACTCCCAGCTCGTCTACAAGCACGCCATTTCCACGATCATGCCGAGCCAGCCGGTTCAGATGTTCGATGGCGAGGAAAGCCAGGGCGCCTGATTGGCACGTGAGAAAGACGCGGACGCCACCGTTCGCGGGAAACCAGCGCATCACCCCGGGACTGAGGCCAAGGGCCCGACCCGGGCCGTGGTCATTGTGCCCGTCCTTACCCGCCACCAGCGCAACGACGACGAGACCAACCGCCCGCGGCTGATGCGTTCGGCTGATGCGCGTCACGACGAGGCCGTTGGCCTTGCCCGCGCCATCAACCTTGATCTGATTCACACCGCGGTGGTGACCGTCAACGATCCGCGCCCGGCGACGCTGCTCGGCAGCGGCAAGGTCGCCGAGTTCGCGGAAATCGTCAAAGAGGGACTTGCGGAAGTGGTCGTCGTCGACCATCCGCTGACCCCTGTGCAGCAGCGCAATCTCGAGAAAGAGCTGAACGCCAAGGTGCTGGACCGCACCGGGCTGATCCTCGAGATATTCGGCGAGCGTGCACGCACCAAGGAAGGCACGCTGCAGGTCGAGCTCGCCCATCTCAACTACCAGAAGGGCCGCCTCGTGCGCAGCTGGACCCATTTGGAGCGTCAGCGCGGCGGCGCCGGATTCCTTGGGGGCCCCGGCGAAACACAGATCGAATCCGACCGGCGGCAGTTGCAGGAAAAGATCATCAAGCTGAAGCAGGAGCTGGAAACGGTGCGGCGCACGCGCGACCTGCACCGCGCCAAGCGCAGGAAGGTGCCGTTCCCGGTGGTGGCGATCGTCGGCTACACCAATGCCGGGAAGTCGACGCTGTTCAACCGGCTGACCGGGGCGGATGTGCTGGCACAGGACATGCTGTTCGCCACGCTCGACCCGACGCTGCGCCGCGTGCGCCTGCCACATGGCACGCCGATCATCCTCTCCGACACGGTCGGCTTCATTTCGGACCTGCCGACACATCTGATCGCGGCTTTCCGCGCCACCCTGGAAGAGGTGGTCGAGGCCGACCTCGTGCTTCATCTGCGCGACATTTCCGATCCGGACACGGCCGCCCAGGCCGAGGATGTCGAGCGTATCCTTGCAGATCTTGGCGTTGACGCTGGTGATGCCAAGCGGGTGATCGAAGTGTGGAACAAGATCGACCGGCTCGACGAAGGCAACCGGACCCGGCTGCTTGCAGACGGCGCCGATGCCAACAAGGCGCCGCCGATTGCGGTGTCGGCGGTGACCGGCGAGGGCATCGATGGGCTGAAGGCGATCATCGAAACGCGGATGGCGGGCGAACTCGAAGACCTCACCGTGACGATCGAGCCGGCACAGTTCGGCCTTGTCGACTGGCTTTACCGCAATGGCGATGTGGTTTCGCGAAGCGACAATGACGACGGCAGCGCCACCATCTCGCTGAAGGCCACGCAAAGCGCGCGCGAAGAGATCGAAAACAGATTGCGTCGTAAAAACAACGGATAATCCGGAGCAGTTCCAGGAAAAGTGTATAGCGGTTTCCGTCGGGAGTTGCCCGAAAAGAGAGACTACTTCGCGGTCTTTGCTTCCTGCCAGAGCGCTTCCATCTCGGCCAGATCAGCCTTGTCCAGCGTGTTGCCGGCTTTCTCCAAAGCCTGCTCGACATAATGGAAACGTGAGCGGAATTTCTCGTTGGTGCCGCTCAGCGCTGCTTCCGAATCGAGCTTGAGGTGGCGACCGAGATTGACGACGGCAAACAGCATGTCGCCGAACTCGTCCTTGATCGAGGCGGTGTCGCCCTTGGCCAGCGCCTCGCGCAATTCGCCGATCTCTTCCTCGATCTTGTCGAGGATGGGCGCTGCCTCGCTCCAGTCGAAGCCGACGCGGGCGGCCTTCTCCTGAAGTTTCAGCGCCCGGGTCAGCGCGGGCAGGGCGACCGGCACGCTGTCCAGAAACCCCTTGCCATTGTCTTCGGGATCGAGACCGCGCGCGAGGCGGGCGCTTCGTTTCTCTGCCTTCTCTTCTGCCTTGATCTTTTCCCACATGCCCTTGGCCATGCCGGCGCTGCGGGCCTTTTCGTCGCCGAAGACATGCGGATGGCGTCGGATCATTTTCGTCGTGATGGCTTGCACCACATCGGGGAAGGCAAACTCGCCGGCCTCCTCGGCCATTTGCGCGTGGTAGACGACCTGCAGCAGCAGATCGCCGAGTTCGTCGCGCAGATCGTCGAGGTCGCCGCGCGCGATGGCATCCGCGACCTCATAGGCCTCTTCGATCGTGTAGGGCGCGATGGTCGAGAAATCCTGTTCGATATCCCAGGGACAGCCGGTCTTCGGCGCCCGCAGCGCCGCCATGATCTCGATCAGGCGCGAAATGTCTTTCGATGGCGTCATAGGGCTGATGCTATCCCGCGACCGGCCGCTCTGCCAACGCTGTCAGTTGGCAAGGGGAGATTGTCCACAGGGGGCAGCTCTGCGAAGGTCAGCTGACCAGAGCCTGGACTTCTCGCCGCCGGGCTGTAGTGAAACTTATCCTTCGTTATCAACTCCTTCGTTATCAACGCGCTGCAGGATCGCGCGGTAACGGCTGCACACTGCGGGATCGGCATAGAAGTCCACTTCCGTATCAATGATCTCGTCAAGGCTTAGTCCAAGGTAATGCGCCTTGACTTTTGCCAGGACGTCTTGCGCTTGCTTGATTTCGCCGAGTTCGGAATGGCAGACGACAAGACGAACGAGCGACCACGGAGGTACAGTCGCCATTTTCGCGTAGCAGGCAGTTGCCTCGCGATACCGCCCAGCCGTCGTCAGTATGACGCCACGGAAGTCATCATACCATCCCACAGCGTACGGGTCGCGGCGCTGGGCTTCGTTTATTTCGCTAAGCCCTTCCTCGGGCCTGTCCGTGTGATTGAGGAAAATAGCGCGGATACTAAGAATGAACGGATCGTTCGGATTGAGCGCAACCGCCCGGTCGAGGCTGATTTCAGCTTGCCTGAATTGGCGCAAATACAAGTGAGCGAAGCCGGTGGCGAGATGCCCATAGGCCTCGTCGGGGTCAAGGCCCAATGCGGTTCTTGCGATCTCCAGTCCGGAATGCAAATGACCGGGATTGTTGTAGTCCCAATAGTACTTGAAGGACTCCACAAAGCTGAGCATGGCGTGGGCGGCAGCAAACCGGGGATCGAGGCTCACCGCCCGGCGCAGAAAGGGTTCTGCTTCGAGCACCGTATCATAGACGGCTGCAAGTTGTAGCGCCCGCAAGTAAAACTCATAAGCCGACATATTGTTGGTCGGCCGGGACCTGGCGCGCGATGCAATCGCTGTTCTGGTCTGTCGTGCCAGACGCGCCGCAATCATCTGGGTGATTTCGTCCTGGATGGCGAAAATGTCGTCGAGTTCGCGGTCGTAGTGTTCGCCCCAGATATGGGCCATCAAGACGGCGTCTGTCAGCTGCACGGTGATGCGAACCCGGTTGCCAATCTTTCGGACGCTACCGTCGACGACATACTGCACGCCAAGTTTCTTTGCCACCTCGGCCACGTCATTGGCCTTGCCTCGGAACTGGAAGGAGGAATTCCGCGCAATGACTAGGAACTCCCTGAACTTGCCGAGCCCGGCGATGATGTCTTCTGTAATCCCGTCGCTGAAATAGTCCTGCTCCGGGTCCCCGCTCATGTTGTGGAAGGGTAGAACGGCAATTGATGGCCTGGTCGGCGCCGCAGCTTCTGCTGTAGCCCCGAAGGGCCTAGGGCCAGCATATTTATAGCCACGGCCATGCACGGTTACGATCATTTCGGCGGGCAGCAGTTTTCGTAGCGCCGAAATGTGGACCTGCAGCGTGTTCTCCTCCACCACCAGGCCGGGCCAGACCGCATCGAAAAGTTCGGTCTTGCTGACCACCTCATCCGGCCTGTCGAGCAACATGGCGAGGATGTCGAAGGAACGGGCCGAAAGCTCCACCGGACCTTTCGGCCCCAGCAACTGCCGTTCGGCGCGTTTCAAACGATAGTTCCCAAACTCCAAGTCCATCGGCAAAGAACCCGTCCTCGCGGGCAAGATAATCCAAGATGACCCTGAAGGCGAACTTCAGGGCCGTTCAGGACTCTTCAGGTCCGGGCCAAGGATTTGAACGGGAACCGGTGTCACTCTCCCCGTCACAGGAGGACACCATGACTGACATGCCCACCCCCATCACCACCCGCCGCCTTAACCTGTCGAAGCCCAGCTTTGCGTGGCTCCAAATCGGCGCATCGCTTGCCGCCATGTCCGGCTTTGTGGGAGATGCACTCAAGATGGCATTCGTGGACCCTTACACGAGTCTCCGTCGCCAGCCGGAGGTCGTCCCGGAGGATGATCTTGAGGGTCGGGATCCCACTTGGTGATCTGCTCAAGAGACGGAAAACCGTTTCACACTTTGCCTGGAATTGCTCTAGTCGAGCACCGAGACGATCGCTTTGGCGAGGTCGTCCATGCCGTCCTCGGGCAGGCCGGCGACATTGATGCGGCTGTCGCCGACCATGTAGACGCCGTGCTCGGCGCGCAGCCGTTCGACTTGCGCTTCGGTGAGGCCAAGGCGGGAGAACATGCCGCGATGGCTGGCGACGAAATCGAAGCGGTCGGAATTGGATTGCCGGCGCAGGGCTTCGGCGAACTGGACGCGAAGCCTGAGCATACGCAGCCGCATTTCTTCGAGTTCAGTCTCCCAGTCCGCACGCAAGGCGGCGTCCTCCAGCACGATGCGTACGGCTGCTGCCCCGTGGTCCGGCGGCATCGAATACATGGCGCGCGCCGCCGACAGCATCTGGCTCATCGCCACATCTGCCTGTGCGCCGTCCTTGGCCAGGATCATTGCTGCGCCGACGCGGTCGCGGTAGACGGCGAAATTCTTCGAGCAGCTCGAGGCGACGACCATTTCCGGAACTTTCGCCGCCAGCAGGCGCAAGCCGAGGGCGTCGGCCTCAAGGCCATCGCCAAAGCCCTGATAAGCGATGTCGACGAACGGCAGCAGCGCGCGCTCGACGACCAGATCGGTAACGGCTGCCCACTGTGCCGCATCCAGATTGGCGCCGGTTGGGTTGTGGCAGCAGCCATGCAGCAGCACGACGTCGCCGCTCTTTGCGGTCCGCAGGGCCGCCAGCATGTCGTCGAAGCGAACAGCACCCGACGCGGCGTCGAAATACGGGTATTCACGGATCTGCAGGCCGGCGGCGCGCATCACCGGCATGTGGTTCGGCCAGGTCGGGTCCGACAGCCAGATGGTTGCGTCCGAACGCGTCCGCTTCAGCAATTCCGCCACCAGCCGCAGCGCGCCGGAGCCGCCAGGCGCCTGTGCGGCGCGGATGCGCGTCATGTCGGCGCCCGGACCGAAGGCGAGCTTGGCCATCACCGTGTTGAAGCCGGTATCGCCGGCAAGGCCGAGATAGGTCTTGGTGTCCTGGGCCTGCAGCAGGCGCTTTTCCGCCTCGCGCACGGCGCGCATAACCGGCGTCTTGCCGTCGCGGTCCTTGTAGACGCCGACGCCGAGGTCGACTTTGTCGGGGCGCGGGTCGGCGCGATAAAGGCCGATCAGAGCCAGGATCTTGTCGGCGGGGGCGGGCTGCAGGGTCTCAAACATCGATAGGGCTCCAATGGCGGCGGAGTGATACGCAAATCGGTCGCGTTTCGCCAGCGGTTTTAGCTAGGTGCTCCAGCCCGAGACGGCTGGGAAGCCTGCCCTGCGCGCTCATGGATGAGGGTTTGACGGGAAACCTATTGATGCGCGTCGGAAATGACCAGCCGGCACGAGCAGAGCGATCACGCATCCTCTGCGCCGGCATGAGCGCTTCCGTGCGTAATTTCGGCCTTGCCTCGGCCAGCGGTCAGCCCCCCCCGGGCCTGTCTTTCACAGCCTGCCGCAACAGACAGGCGACCGCGCCCAGCACCATCAAGGCCAGCCCGAACCATGTCAGGGCATAGACCAGATGGTTGTTGTGGAACGAAACGACCGTCAGGCCGCCGACCGGCCACCCTCCCGGATTGGGCGTGGCATCGGCATCGATGAAATAAGGAGCGACCTGCCCGACGCCTTGCTTGGCGGCGATCGCCTGTACATCGCGCGAATACCAGCGGTTGGCAGCCGGATCGTTGGTGCGCAGGAAGCCGCCTTTCGGTTCGCTGATGCGCAACAGGCCGTGAATTCCGGTATGATCGTCCGAGGGCTTGCCTGCGAGGCGGGTTGCCGGATCGCGCTTGTCCGTCGGCACGAAGCCCCTGTTCACCAGAATCGTGAAGCCATCATCCGCTCGGAACGGCGCCATTACCCAGAAGCCACCGCCGAGATCGGTGACCGCCTGGACCAGGGTCTCGCGATCACCGAGAAACCGGCCCGTGACGACGAGGCGGCGATACTCGTCATCCCTGGCGTTGATCGCTGGCCAGGCCGAAGGCGCCGGGGCGGACACCGGTACTGCCTTGAGACGCTGATCGACACGCTCGATCAGGTCGAGCTTCCAGACGCGGCGCTCCAGCTGCCAGATACCGAGCGCCGAGAACCCTGCGATGCCGATGGCTCCGCAAAGGCAAAGCATCAATAGCGTCCATCTCGAACGCCTAACCCTTTGGCCGTCGCCTGTAGTCGGATGCGGTGTCGTCCGCGCCTGTTCGTCCAAAGCCAGGTCCCTCTCTCAGGGTATCTGACTCCTGTCATGGCCGGGCATCATGTTGACGTTCAGATGGTACATGACCCAGAGCGAGCCCGTCAGCGCGATCATCACCAGGATGAGGGTGAAGATCAGCGCCATCATGGTCCAGCCGCTCTCCGACCTGGTGTTCATATGCAGGAAGAACACCATGTGGACGATGATTTGCACGACGGCGAAGGCCATGATGGCAATCGCCGACGCCATCTGATTGCCGAGCGCGTTGGTCATGACCAGCCAGAAGGGAACGGCGGTCAGCACGACGGACAGGCCGAAGCCTGTCAGATAGCCGGCCAGCGAGCCGTGATTGACGCCGTGATGCGCGTGGCTGTGGTTGCTGGTGTCTGTTTGGTGCCCGGCGCTCATCGCAACATTCCCATCAGATAAACGAAGGTGAAGACGCCGATCCAGATGACGTCGAGGAAGTGCCAGAACATGCTCAGGCACATCAGGCGCCGCTGGTTCGCGGCGATCAGCCCATGCCTGGAGACCTGCACCATCAGCACCACCAGCCAGACCAGGCCGAAGGTGACGTGCAGGCCGTGCGTTCCGACCAGCGTGAAGAACGACGAAAGAAAGCCGCTGCGCTGCGGCGTCGCCCCCTCGTGGATGAAATGGGCGAATTCGTAGAGTTCGATGCCGAGAAAGGCGAGGCCGAACAGGCCGGTGATCACCAGCCACACCTGCATCGGCCTCACTCGCCCTTTCGCCATCTCCAGCATCGCGAAGCCGTAGGTGATGGAGGACAGGAGCAGCATGGTGGTGTTGAGCGCGACCAGCGGAAGATCGAACAGGTCCTTCGGCGCAGGCCCGGCGGCGTAGTTGCCACCGAGCACGCCGTAGACTGCAAACAGCATCGCAAAGATGAGGCAGTCGCTCATCAGGTAGATCCAGAAGCCGAGCATGGTGCTGCTGCCGCTCTCGGCATGGCCGTGGTCGTCTTCCAGGTGGAAGATCGTGTCGTCGATCACCGTGTCGGCGTGTGCCATGGTGCTCATCCCGCCTGGCTGGTGGCTGCGAGCAGGCGTGTCCGCTCGTCCTCGACGCGGGTGACGTCGCTGGACGGAATGTGGAAGTCCCGGTCGTAATTGAAGGTATGCGCGATGGCGTAGCCGATCAGAGCAACGAAGCTCACGATCGCCAGCCACCAGATGTACCAGATGAGCGCCACGGCAAGCACCACGCTCAACCCAGCCAGAATGACGCCGGCTCCGGTGTTGCGCGGCATGTGGATGTCGTGGAAGCCCGTCAACGGACGCTGGTAACCGCGATTCTTCATGTCCGCCCAGGTGTCGAGATCGTGGACGACCGGCGTAAAGGCGAAATTGTAGGCCGGGGGCGGCGACGAGGTTGCCCATTCGAGTGTACGCCCGTCCCACGGATCACCGGTGTCGTCGCGAAGCTGCTCGCGCCGGCGCACGCTGACGAAGATCTGGATGAGGAAGGACAGGATACCAAGCAGGATCAGGAAGGCGCCAAAAGCGGCGATGATGAACCAGATCTGCAGCGAGGGATCCTCGAAGGTGCGTAGCCGGCGCGTTACGCCCATCAGGCCGAGGATGTACAGCGGCATGAAGGCGAACCAGAAGCCGACCACCCAGAACCAGAAGGACATCTTTCCCCAGAACGGATCGAGCCGGAAGCCGAATGCCTTGGGGAACCAGTAGCTGATACCGGCAAACAGGCCGAACAGCACGCCGCCGATGATGACGTTGTGGAAATGCGCGACCAGGAACAGGCTGTTGTGGAGCACGAAGTCGGCCGGCGGAACCGCGAGCAGCACGCCGGTCATGCCGCCGACGGTGAAGGTCAGCATGAAGGCGACTGTCCACATCATCGGCAGTTCGAAGCGGATGCGGCCGCGGTACATGGTGAACAGCCAGTTGAATATCTTGGCGCCTGTCGGGATCGAAATGATCATCGTGGTGATGCCGAAGAACGAGTTGACGCTCGCTCCCGACCCCATGGTGAAAAAGTGATGCAGCCAGACGAGATAGGACAGGATGGTGATGACGATGGTTGCGTAGACCATCGAGGTGTAGCCAAAGAGCCGCTTGCCGCAGAAGGCCGAGGTCACTTCGGAAAATATGCCGAAGGCCGGCAGGATCAGGATGTAGACCTCGGGGTGGCCCCAGATCCAGATCAGGTTCACGTACATCATCGGATTGCCGCCGAAGTCGTTCGTGAAGAAGTTGGTGCCGACATAGCGGTCGAGAGCCAGCAGGGCCAGCACCGCCGTCAGCACCGGGAAGGCGGCGACGATGAGCACATTTGTGCAGAGCGCGGTCCAGGTGAAGATCGGCATTCTCATCATGGTCATGCCAGGCGCGCGCATCTTGACGATGGTGCAGACCAGGTTCACGCCCGACAACAGCGTGCCGACGCCCGCCACTTGCAGCGCCCAGATATAATAATCGACACCGACATCGGGACTGTAGCCGATACCCGACAGCGGCGGGTAGGCGAGCCAGCCGGTGCGCGCGAATTCGCCGACGAACAGCGACATCATGACGATGACCGCGCCGCCGACCGTCATCCAGAAGCTGAAATTGTTGAGGAACGGAAACGACACGTCGCGCGCGCCGATCTGCAGCGGGACGACGAAATTCATCAGGCCCGTCACCAGCGGCATCGCCACGAAGAAGATCATGATGACGCCGTGCGCGGTGAAGATCTGGTCATAATGATGCGAATTGAGATAGCCTTCCGAACCGCCGAAGGCCATCGCCTGCTGGAGCCGCATCATGATGGCGTCGCTGAAGCCGCGCAGCAGCATGACGATGCCGAGCACCATGTACATCACACCGATGCGCTTGTGGTCGACGCTGGTGAACCATTCGCGCCACAGATAGCCCCAGAGCTTGAAATAGGTCAGCGCGCCGACGAGGGCGATGCCGCCCAGCGCGACGACTATGAAGGTCGCGACCACGATGGGCTCGTGCAGCGGCAGCGACTCGAGCGTAAGCCGGCCGAAGATCGCCTTGAGAAGAGCAGGATTGTCGAACATGTCTTGCGTGGCGCCTCAGGAGTTGAAGGGCGACCGAAGCGTGCCGGTTGCGGAAGGTGACGGCAGTCGGATCGACAGGGGCAGTGGCCGTTGCAGACCAGCGCCGACTATCGGCGTCGAGGTCATCGGCGTGGCGGATTGATCAGCCTTCGAAGCGGCCAGTGCTTCTTCGGTCGTGCATATGCTGGCGACATAGGATGGGGCAGGGCCGAATATCGTGCCGCGCCGGGCGAACTTGTCGTACAGCAGCGGAAGGGTGTTGCGGATGCCGGCCATCCCCAGACCGCCCTTGGCATCGATCTGCGACATCTCGCTCATGCACATCTTGCCGGGCTCGACGCACATATTGAGGATCGCCTTGTAGAGATCGCTATCCACCGCCGCATAGTGGCGCACGGGTTGGTTCTCGCTGGGCTGTTCGAGCTCCAGGTAGCCGTTTCGGTCGAGCTTGCCGCCGCTGTCCTTTGCCTTCGCGATCCATGCCTGGAAACCGGCATCGTCGAGGCCGTGGAACGCGAAGCGCATTCCCGAGAAGCCGGCGCCGCTGTAATTGGCAGAGAACCCTTCATAGTCGCCGGACTTGTTGATGACGGCGTGCAGCCTGGTTTCCATACCCGGCATCGCATAGATCTGGCCGGCCAGTGCTGGAATGTAGAAGGAGTTCATCACCGATGCGGAGGTAATGCGAAAGCTGATCGGCCGGTCGACCGGCGCAGCCAGTTCGTTGACCACGGCGACGCCGTATTCCGGATAGATGAACAGCCATTTCCAGTCGAGCGCGACGACTTCGACCTCAAGCGGGCGCACGTCCGGCGGCAGCGGCTTGCCGGCCGCTACACGTCCGATCGGACGATAGGGGTCGAGCAGGTGGGTGCCCATCCAGGTCACTGCGCCCAGGCAGATGATGATCAGAAGCGGCACAGCCCAAATGACGAGTTCGAGATGGGTCGAGTGGTCCCAATCCGGCTCGTAGCGCGCCTCGCGGTTGGACTGGCGGTATCGCCAGGCAAAGAATATGGTGAGAGCCATCACCGGTATGATGACGATCAGCATCAGTGCCGTGGACACCATCAGCAGGTCACGCTGCTGCTCGGCGACGTCGCCGGCAGGGTTCAGGACGACCATGCTGCAGGAGCCGAGCGATGCCAGCAGGGGCAGCAGGAAAAGGGTACGGAGACGGCTCAATGTATGACCTGTCGGTTGTTCCCCCCAGTGCTAACCGTACCGCGGCGATGAAGGCATTGGACAATTTGTCCAATGCCGCAATGACGCGGCAGGCGTCATCAAAGCATCTGGCCCGCGCACATGGCAAGCGATCGTATGAGACCGCGGCGGGGCGACGGAGAATGCTGTGAGCCCAACTTCGAAGATCGAAGCCGACGCAAGACGGATCAATGCGCGGCATCATGAGGTGAAGCCCGGCGAAATCGCCGTTGGCGTCATCATCGGCAGGACGTCGGAATTCTTCGACTTCTTCGTCTACGCGATCGCTTCCGTCATCGTTTTCCCCAAGCTCGTATTTCCATATGCCGACCCGTTGACCGGCACGCTCTACTCCTTCGCCATCTTCGCGCTTGCCTTCATCGCGCGGCCGATCGGGACGGCGATCTTCACCGCGCTCGACCGCGCCTACGGACGTAGCGCCAAGCTCACCATCGCGCTGTTCCTGCTGGGGACCTCGACCGTGTCGATCGCCTTCGTGCCCGGTTACGACCAGATCGGCCCGGCTTCGGCCTGGCTGCTGGCCATGTTCCGGATCGGTCAGGGACTGGCGCTGGGCGGGACATGGGACGGACTTGCCTCGCTGCTGGCGTTGAATGCCCCCGAAAAGCGTCGCGGCTGGTATGCGATGATCCCGCAGCTGGGCGCGCCACTCGGGCTCATCGTCGCCAGTGCCCTGTTTGCATATTTCGTCGGCAACCTGTCGGCTGAAGACTTCTTCAGCTGGGGTTGGCGCTACCCGTTCTTCGTCGCCTTCGCCATCAACGTCGTCGCCCTGTTCGCGCGGCTGCGCATCGTGGTGACGCCGGAATACACCAAACTGTTCGAAGGCCAGGAACTGGAGCCGACTTCCGTCCGCGAGACGTTGCGCGCCGAAGGGCGCACTGTCGTGCTCGGCGCTTTCGCGCCGCTGGCGAGCTTCGCCCTGTTCCACATGGTGACGGTGTTTCCTCTGTCCTGGATCTTCCTGTTCACGCGCGAGGGACCGGCACGGTTCCTGGTCATCGAGACGATCGGAGCCTTCTTCGGCCTGGCGGCAATCGCGATCTCGGGCGTCGTTGCCGACCGGGTCGGGCGCTGGCCCTTGCTTGGAGGCTCGGCGGTGGCCATTGCCGTGTTCAGCGGTTTCGCGCCACAGCTGCTCGATGGCGGCTTCGTCGGAGAGTCCGTCTTCATGGTGTTGGGCTTCGTCCTGCTCGGCCTGTCGTTCGGCCAGTCTTCGGGAGCACTCGCCTCGAATTTTTCAAAGAACTACCGCTATACAGGTGCTGCGCTGACCTCGGATCTCGCCTGGCTGTTCGGCGCCGGCTTCGCCCCCATTGTCGCCCTGTTCCTGTCCGCCCATTTCGGGCTGATCTCGTCAGGCGCCTATCTGCTGTCGGGAGCGCTATGCACGCTGCTGGCGCTGCGGCTCAACCAGCGCCTGGATCGGACTCCCGCTTGAGTGACCTGCTTGGCCAGGGCTGGGGACCTCCCGGCCCAATGACGCTGCACGACAAGACCAACAAGCAGAATTTTCTGCTTCTGATCCAACTGCGCTGGATCGCGGTCGGCGGTCAGATCGTGACGATCCTGTTCGTCCGCTACGCGCTTGGCATCGGGCTGCCGCTGGTGCCGATGGCAGTGGTGATCCTGCTGCTGATCGCTCTCAACGTCGCCAGCCTGCGCCGGCACAGCAGCCAGGACGCGATCACCAACACCGAGCTGTTTCTTGGACTGCTGCTCGACGTCACCGCGTTGACGGTCCAGCTTTACCTGAGCGGCGGCGCGTCCAATCCCTTCATTTCGCTTTACCTGCTCCAGGTCATCCTGGGCGCGGTACTGCTGGAGACATGGTCGGTCTGGGCGCTTGTCCTCATTGCAAGCACGTGCTTCATCGCGCTGACCACCTTCTACCGTGAGATCAGCCTGCCCGCCGCACACGGTGCCGGGCTGTTCAGCCTGCACATTCAGGGCATGTTCATCTGTTTCGTCCTGGCGGCAACGCTTCTGGTGCTGTTCATCACCAGGGTCCAGAACAACATTCGCACCCGCGACGCTCATCTTGCGGATTTGCGCCAGCAATCGGCGGAGGAGGCTCACATCGTCAGGATGGGCCTGCTCGCCTCTGGCGCCGCGCATGAGCTAGGCACGCCGCTGGCTACGCTTTCCGTCATCCTCAACGACTGGCAGCGCATGCCGGTTCTCGAGGCCGATCCGGATCTGGCGCAGGAAATCCGGGAGATGCAGGGCCAGTTGGACCGTTGCAAGAAGATCGTTTCGGGAATCCTGATGTCGTCGGGCGAATTGCGCGGCGAAGGCACGGTTCGCACCTCCGTCGATGCCTTTCTGGCGGAGCTGGTGGCCGAATGGAAGTCGACACGGCTGCCGCAAGGTTTCGAATACACCAGGCGTTTCGGCGCCAACCAGGAGATCGTCTCCGATCCCGCGCTCAAACAGGTGATGTTCAATGTACTGGACAACGCACTTGAAGCGTCGCCTCTATGGGTCGGTTTGATCGTCAGCCGCCACGCGAACGATCTCATCATCGAAGTTGTCGACGCGGGACGGGGATTTGAAGAAACCATGCTTGCTGAATTCGGCAAGCCCTACACGTCGACCAAGAACCGGCCAGGTAGCGGGCTCGGCCTGTTTCTGGTCGTCAATGTCATCCGCAAGCTGGGGGGTAGCGTCACCGTAAGAAACAGAACCGAAGGGGGAGCTTCGGTTACGTTGCATCTGCCGCTGGCTGCTCTGTCTCCGCGAGGGCACAATGCCGACTAAACGCACGCTGCTGATCGTCGAGGACGACATCGCCTTTGCCAACGCACTGCGCCGGTCTTTCGAACGGCGTGATTACGAAACGCATAGCTGCCGGAGCGTCGACGGCGTGCAGGCGCTGATCGGCACCGTTGCCTTCCAATATGCCGTCATCGATCTCAAGCTTGCCAGCGGCTCGGGCCTTGAGTGCGTCAGGGCGCTGCACGAACACGATCCTGAAATGCGGATCGTCGTGTTGACCGGCTTTGCCAGCATCGCCACCGCTGTCGAGGCGATCAAGCTCGGCGCCTGCCAGTATCTCGCCAAGCCCGCCAATACAGACGACATTGAAGCGGCTTTCGGCCAGGTCGAGGGCAATGTTTCGGTGCCGCTCGCCGAGCGGCCAACCTCGATAAAGAACCTCGAATGGGAGCGCATCCACGAGACGCTGGTGGAGGCCGACTTCAACATTTCCGAGACGGCACGACGGCTGGGCATGCACCGCCGGACGCTGGCGCGGAAGCTGGAGAAGAGGCGTGTGAAGTAGGCACGATCCACCGGGCATGGCACATCGTGGCGATGCCGATGATAAGATTGATGCCGGCAACAATCGTTGCATTCGAACGATGTCCTCCAAAGGAAAAATTGGCAGGGCAGGGATTAAAATCCCCACATGCTCCGTAAACAGGACATGAAACCGCCGATGCCACGCTTTGACATCATAGGACAGCTCGGTTCGCTGCGCCGCTATGCGCGCTCGCTGACGCGCGACAGCACCGACGCCGAGGACCTTGTCCATGACGCGCTGGTGCGCGCTTATGAGCGGCGCAGCACCTTCCGCTCCGGCGGAAACCTGCGCGCGTGGCTGCTGTCGATCGTCCACAACACCTTCATCGACAGGATGCGGGCCCGCAAGTCCGAGGCGTCGCGCGTCGAACAGGCTGGATACCTGGCCGACGGCAGCACGCCGGCACCACAGGAACATTCGGTGCGCCTGGCGCAGGTGCGCCAGGCTTTTTTCAGCCTGCCGGAAGAACAGCGTTCAGCGCTGCACCTCGTCGCTATCGAAGGCCTCTCCTACCAGCAGGCCGCCGATGCCAGCGGCGTGCCGCTCGGCACGCTGATGTCGCGCATCGGCAGGGCGCGCGCCGCACTGCGCGAGATGGAGGAGCCGGCGAAGGCAAAAAACCACCTCAGGATCGTTGGAGGCCCTTCATGACCGCAACTGTCGATCCCGTGACGGATATCGACCTCGACGCCTATGTCGACGACCAGATCGACGTCACCCGCCGCATCGAGGTGGAGGCATTCTTGTCCGCTCGCCCGGAGGCGGCGGCGCGCGTGATGTCGGATCTCAGGACCCGCGATGAACTGCGCGTGGCGCTTGCCGGCTCCAAAGGCATGGCACGGCCCGCGACCGCCGATGCCGCGCGGCGGCTGGAGAGGGGGCTTGCCCGCGGCCGCATCTTCGGTGTGCTGCAGCGCGCCGCGGTGGTTGCTGTCTTCGTCGCCGCCGGGTGGCTGGCGAACGGTATCATCGGGCCGATGTCGGTGACCAAGGTCGTCGCCTCGCCGCAGCCGCCCGCCTATGTCGACGACGCAGTGCGGGCCCACAGGACCACGCTGGTGCGCGAGAGCATGCCGTCGCAGCCCGAGGCGCCCAATTACAACGCCGGCGAGATTCGCGCCGCGACCGCCATCGTCATGCCGTCGCTGCCCAAGGATTGGAAGGTCCGCGACGTGCAGATCTATCCGTCCCGCTTTGGTCCGAGCGTCGAGATGGCGGTCGAGACGAAAGACATGGGGCTGGTGTCGCTGTTTGCGATCCGGCCTGGAACCTTCGACGTTGTCAAGCCGACGATCGCGCCCTCGGGCGACATTTCATCGGCCTATTTCCAGATCGGCGATGTGGCTTATGCGGTGGTCGGACGAAGCGAGGTCCACGACCTCGACCGCGCCGCAGAGACGCTCGCCAAGACGCTCTACTGATCGATCCACAAAGGAGAACGCAAATGAACACCCCCAATCTGGGATATCGCGTCGGCGCCGGCGCCCAAACCGGAGCCGTCTTCGACGAGGGCCTGCGCCAGCATATGCTGCGCGTCTACAACTACATGGGTGTCGGCCTGGTGGTCACCGGCCTCGTCGCCTTCATGATCTCGTCGACGCCGGCGCTCTACGTGCCGATCTTCTCCAGCCCGCTGAAATGGGTGGTGATGCTGGCACCGCTCGCCTTCGTCATGCTGTTCTCGTTCAAGATGCAGACCATGTCCGCGGCGAGTGCCCAGGCGATGTTCTGGGCCTTCTGCGCGGTCATGGGCCTCTCGCTCGCCTCCGTGTTCCTGGTGTTCACCGGAACCAGCATCGCGCGCACCTTCTTCATCGCAGCCACCATGTTCGGCGCCACCAGCCTGTACGGCTACACGACAAAGCGCGACCTGACCCAGTTCTCGTCGTTCCTGATCATGGGCCTGATCGGCGTGGTGATCGCCAGCATCGTCAACATCTTCCTCGGCTCGACCGCGCTGCAGTTCGCCATCTCGGTGATCGGCATCGCCGTGTTCATCGGCCTGACCGCCTGGGACACGCAGACGATCAAGGAACAGTATGCCGAGAATTTCGACGCGGAATCGCGCCAGAAACTTGCCGTCTTCGGCGCCTTCTCGCTCTATCTGAACTTCATCAACATCTTCCAGCTGCTGCTGAATTTCACCGGCGAACGCGAATAACGACTATCCGCTGTGGGCAAGAGCGAGGGTTATTGCTCTTGATGCGGAGAGGTGGCCGGAGGGAGATCCTCCGGCCACAATTCGTTCCTGCAGAACCAGGCTGCACCTTGAGTCCCGAAGCGCTTTTGCTAGTCTGCCCACCGCGCCGGCCTTCAACAACAACCCGCGAGGAAATGTGGCACAGGACAGCCAAACGCTTCATGGCGACGGTATCTCGGCGACCATCGTTGCGCAGGGCGCCGAACTGATTTCGCTGCAAGATGCGCACGGATTCGAATTCCTGTGGCAGGCGGGGCCGGAATGGCGGCGTCACTCGCCGGTGCTGTTCCCGATCGTAGGGCGGCTGGCGGGCGATCATCTGCGCCATCGCGGCCGGACCTATCCAATGACGCAGCACGGGTTCGCGCGCGACAAGCCGTTTGCCTGGGCGCGGAAGGGGCCGCGATCCTGCACGCTGGTGCTCACCGACGATGTCGACACCCGGGCGCGCTATCCGTTCGCCTTTCGGCTTGAAGTGACCTACACGCTGGTCCGCCAGCAGCTTGATGTGACTTTCGACATCACCAACACTGGTGATGAGCTCCTGCCGGCATCGATCGGGGCGCACCCGGCATTCAATTGGCCCTTGCAGCCGGATCAGGCCAAGACGGACTACCGGCTGATCTTTGCCGATGATGAGCCGGCGCCGATCCGCCGCCTTAAGGACGGACTGCTGCTGAAAACGCCACAGCCGACGCCTGTCGAAGGCAACATACTCCCGCTCTCCGAGCGGTTGTTCGACGAGGACGCGGTGATCATGGACCAGCCCGCAAGCTCCAGCGTGCGTTATGCCGCCGAGCGTGGCCCGGCGATCGAGATGTCCTGGCAAGGGGTTCGGGAGTTGGGCGTCTGGTCAAAGCCGGGCGGCGCGCCGTTCCTGTGCATCGAACCCTGGCACGGCCTTGCAAGCCCGGTGGATTTCGATGGTGATTTTGTCGACAAACCAGGCCTGATGCTGATCGCGCCGGGTGCAAGTCGCGTGATGAGCTATCAGGTACGTCTGCTGCCAATAGCCAATTGGAGTGCGCTCAGTGAATTCTGAAACGATCGAGATCTACCATCCACGTGGTGTTTCAAATTTGGGCCAATGGGACATTGGTGGTCTCAAGCTCAAAGTCTATGGTCTCGTCGCAGACAACAAAAAGATCGACGAACCCATGGCGACTCTGGCGCAGTCATTCGTGCGACAGGAGGTTCTGCCGCGTGTGGCGGACGAGGGTGACGAGAATGGCATGGGCTTTGTGATCATTCATCCTGGTGAGCTCGGTGTGTCCATCTTAGCTCACTGGTGGATACAGGGTTCGGTGCTTTGTCAGCACATCTATCGGAAGCTGTATTCCGCAACCGAACCGATGGACACGGTTAAGAGACCTGTTATTGCCTGTGTTCGGGAATTGGCTCTGATGAATGCCGAGCAGGAAGCTTGGCGAAAAACGATGATGAAAGGCGAGCCCAATCCATTGGGATACATGGGCGCTTGGGCTGACTTCGAAGCTGCATAGAGGCTGCTCATGATCGACTATTGCGTGGTCGCCCAGATCGTCGGTGCCCAATGAAGCTGTACTTCAGCCGCAATCCCAATCCTCGATTGGCGGTCGCGGTCGCACGCTATCTCGAAACGAAACTGGACTTCGAATTCGCCTCGCCATTCGCTGCCGGGCAAATGGAGAAATTTCGCCGGTTAAATCCCAACCTCTCACTGCCCATCCTTGTGGATGATGAGGGAAAGAGCCTCTGGGAGGCAGACGCCATAGCCTGCAGGCTGTCGCGCCACGCGCATTCGGATTTCTGGCGTACCGGCGATGACGAACCCGAGATGATCCGGTGGCTCAGCTGGGGCAAAGAGCACTTCGCACTCGCTTGCGACACGGTGCATTTCGAACGTGGGACGAAACAGCGGTACGGCATCGGCCCGATCGATCAGAAGCGGGTGGAGGAGGGCCTGAACCAATTCCATACGGCTGCGGCAATACTCGACGCCGTGCTTGCCGAGCGGCAGTGGCTGGTCGGCAATTCGGTTTCCTATGCCGATTTTCGAATGGCGACCTTCCTACCGTTCAACGACGCCGCCAGACTGCCGCTCGACGACTATCCCTCTGTCAGCCGCTGGTACCGTCGACTTGAAGACATCGACGCCTGGCGTGACCCTTTCAAAGGGATGGATGCACCCGAATTGCCGCCGGTGCCGCAAATGGCCGTCGCGGGCCAGCGGTGAGAACGCGCGCGAAGAGCAGCGCAGCAGGCCGAACCTACCAAGGCGATGATGTGCGGGGGACCGGATGAACATCTATGTCCTGAGCGTGATCGAAGGACAGGAATGGGTCCTTCCTCGGCAGGCGGACGACTACCAGCTGTTTTCGACGCTCTGCGGCCGGAAGCAGACACAATGGCATCCGCCCAGGATGGAGATCCTGCGCGAACACGACGACGGTACGCTCCGGCAATATTCAGATTTTCCATGGCTTGGCGAGCATGTGCTCATCCTGCGGGCGAGGGCGTCGAAATTGCTTCGGCCAACCCTCGAACCGTACGGTGAATTCCTGCCGCTTCCTGCTGACGAGCCAATATCGCTCTTCAATGTCACCACCGTGATCGATGCGCTGGACGAGGAACGTTCAAAGATCGTTCGCTTTGACGATGGCGGCATCATGGTGATCGAAAGCCTCGTCCTTCGAGCGGACGCAATCGGCGGTACCGAGATATTCAAGCTGCCCGAGCGTGCCGACGGGGTGCGAATATCCGATATTTATCTGCAGGAGACGATCGTACGCCGGATCGGGGAGCTTGGGCTCAAGGGCATTGCTTTCAACCTGGTCTGGAGCGACGAGCCGGTCGGACGAGGCAGGATCGAATACCCAGGTGCCAAAAAGGGCATTTCAACCGCAAGCTCGCTCACGCGCTTTTGGGCCGCTCTGCGGCGAAGAGCGGGATTTTGACATCAAACCTGCCGGACGACGGTGCCGACCACATTGACGAGAAGGCGCGCGGCGGTCCGCGCTGACAGGCCGTCAATATCGGCCGGAGGATAGAACTCGACAAGGTCGAATCCTGCGATCCTGGCCCGTTTGCCGAGGCCGGCGATCAGGTCGATTACCTGCGTGTAGGTGAGGCCGCCGGGTGTACGCGCCGCCACGCCCGGCATGATGCTTGGATCAAGGCTGTCGCAGTCGAGGGTGACGACGACCCGCGCGGCTTTCGGAATATGCCGGAGCGCGGCTTCGACGCCCTGGGCATGAACCTCGCGGGCGGTCACGAAGCGGCTGCCATAGCGCCGGGCTGCTTCGATTTCGGCGATGCGCGCGCTGCCGACGCTGCGCAGACCGACCTGCACCATGCCGGCGACATGCGGCATCTCGCTTGCCCTGCGCATCGGGCTCGAATAGCCGTGGCGTTCGCCATGAACCTCGTCGCGCCAGTCTATATGGGCGTCGACCTGCAGGACCCAGACCGGCCCGTGCTCTGCAAAGCCGGCGAGGAAGGGAATGGTCATGGAACAGTCGCCGCCGATCAGGATCGGCACAGCCGGCAACGTCAGGATCTCGCGCGTTTTTGCCTCGATCCTGGCCCGGTTGCCGGCATTGTCATGCATGGTGGTCAAGATATCGCCGGCGTCGATGCAAGAGGCCGGCTTGCCGTCGAACAGCGGGCCGCCAAGATCGAAATCCCAGTGCTCGACGAATGCGGCATCGTCCTGGCTGGCAGCACGGATGGCGTTGGCGGCCAAGGCATAGCCGCTGCTGTCCCTGCCGGGATAGGTGCTGCCGTGACCGGCCCCGAAGATTACCGCACGAGGGACGTGGCTATCTGCAAGACGGTCGGGAAAGCCGAGAAAGGGAGGCGAGGGGGTCATGCCTTTATGGTCCTGATAGTGGCTTGGCGCACGCCGATCGGCTGCGGTTAGATCAAGCGCCTCGGCTTCAGCTTTGTGTGCCCGATTGGGTAAGCCCAATAAACCCCAAAACGATCGAGATCGAGCACCCACGGGGTGTTTCAAATTTGGGCCAATGGGACATTGGCGGCGGCATGGGCCGATTTCGAGGCGACATAGAGACTTGCGCCGGCGATGACGTTGGGCCGGGCTTGGATCGGCAGGCGCGATCCCGAAATTTCCAGTACGTGACGAGAATGAACCTTTGGCTGGCCGCCCGGTAGCGGAACCAGGCGGGGTTCACGTTGTTACCACAGCGGGCGACTGCCGGTTGCCGGATTCGGAGTCATCGTTTCATGACCAATGGCCCATTGCCTGAAAACGTTCTGGTCTCGCTTCCCATGATTGACGCAAAGGCGGCGCCGACGCTCAAAAATGCCGAGGCGGAGGTATTTTATACCGAAGCAATCCGCGAGCTTGCCGCCACCGACATTCCCTTTCTGGTCGCCGGGACCTACGCGGTAAGCGCCTATACGGGTGTCACCCGCCAGACCAAGGACCTCGATATCTTCTGCAAGGCAGGCGACTACGCGCGGATCCTCGCCCATTTCAAGCAGCTTGGATATGCCGTCGAAATCGAGGACGACCGGTGGCTCGGCAAGGTGTTCAAGGGCACGCATTTCTTCGACGTCATCTTCGGCTCGGCCAACGGCACGGTGCCTGTTGGCGACCTGTGGCTGGAACACGCCCGCCAAACCGAGCTGTTGGGCAGCAGGGTGCGGATCATCGGCCCGACCGAACTCATCTGGTCCAAATGCTTTATCCAGGACAGAGGGCGACACGACGGCGCCGATATCGCTCATACGATTCTCAAGGCGGGCGATCAGATCGATTGGCACCGGCTGCTTTCTTATCTGGAGGTTCATTGGGAGGTTCTGTTGATGCAGCTTATCAATTTCAGATGGATCTATCCGAGCGAGCGGGATCATATCCCGGCGTGGTTGCTCGATGAATTGCTCGACCGCCTCGCCAAGCAACGGCAATTGCCGTCTCCAAGGATGAAGATCTGCCGTGGGCGGCTGCTTTCGCAAACCGACTACGAGATCGACGTCAAGGAATGGGGCTTCGCCGGCGTCGGTGGTGTGGGAGAATTCCGTGATGGCTGATCCCGTCAAGAGCAGCGCGCCCAAGGACGGCGCACGCGCACTCAAAGTTGCCGCGGTCGGGGATCTCCATGTGCGGGAAGATGCACAAAACTCGTATCGAGACCTCTTCGGCGAGATATCGAGCGAAGCGGACATTCTCGTTCTCACGGGAGATCTGACCAATCTCGGCAAGCCTCGTGAAGCGGAGATGCTGGCCGAGGATCTGCGCAACTGCTCGATCCCGGTTGTGGCAGTCCTCGGCAATCATGACTACGAGTCCGGTGCGGTGGAAGACGTCACGAAGATCCTGCGGCAGGCGCATGTTCACCTCCTCGACGGGCAGACAGTCGAAATCGAGGAGGTCGGTTTTGTCGGCGTGAAGGGATTCATAGGCGGCTTCGGGTCACGCATGCTCGGCTCATTCGGGGAACCGGCGATCAAGACGATGGTCGCGGAAAGCGTGAACGAGGCAATGCGACTTGAAAATGCGATGCGCCAGGTGCGGGCCAAGCGCACGCTGGTGATCCTTCACTACGCGCCGATTGCCGACACCGTCGCGGGAGAACCGCTGGAAATATTTCCGTTTCTGGGCTCTTCACGTCTGGCCGAAACGATCGATCGATTTCAGGTCAGTGCTGTCGTGCACGGTCATGCACATCGCGGTTCTTACGAAGGCCAAACGCCTGGCGGAGCCAAGGTCTACAACGTCGCCATGCATGTGGCCAAGCCTGGCGGCCGCCCCTACGCCTTGCTGGAAATCTGATGCCAACGGCTTGCGCCGTCGATGCCCATTGGCCTGGACTCAGTTGGTGGCGTTGATCGATCTCGCCAACTCTTCCAGCTTGCGGGGATCGTTGCCGTGACGGCGCACCAGTTCGCGTGCCTGCCTGGACGGCAAATCGGTCGTGGCGGCCAGTTGTCGCACCTGCTGATCGTCGATGGCGACTTGCGGCAGTGTATGGTCGATATCTCCTGACTTGTCCTTCATCACGCTTCTCCTTGGTCGATTTCGACGACAACGGCTCGAAAATCCGACCGGTTCCGAACGATCTGCAACTTTTGCGCCGGCATCCGTGGGCGGACCAACGTGCGCCTGCCTTGAGGGCGCAACGATCTCGATGGCTGGATTCTGCCAGGAACCATGCCACGGCGGACGAGTTGTTCCAACTGAACGGAGATAGTTAGATGCCACAGCCAAGACAGCCAGACCCAAATCGCGATATGCCCGTGCCGCCTCCAACATGGAAGCCGGAGCCGATCGAGGAACCCGAACCGGAAACGCTTCCGGACGAGACTCCGCTGCCCAACCCCGACGAGAATGAAGAGCCTCCCGTCCACGCATGAGAGGGAATTTCTGCATCGCGGGGCAAGCGCGCAACCTGCCGAGGACTAACGATCTATCTCGCCAAACACGATGTCGAGCGACCCGATGATCGCGGCAACGTCGGCGATCATGTGCCCTCGAGACAGGAAATCCATCGCCTGCAGATGGGCGAAAGATGGCGCACGTATTTTGCACCGGTAAGGGACGTTGCCCCCGTCAGAAACCAGATAAACGCCGAATTCTCCCTTTGGCGCTTCAACCGCGGCGTAGACTTCTCCCGCCGGCACGCGATGCCCCTCGGTATAAAGTTTGAAATGCTGGATGGTCGCTTCCATAGAGCGTTTCATCGTGGCGCGCCGCGGCGGCGTGATCTTCTGGTTCGGAATCGCGACCGGCCCCTGGCCTTCGGATGACCGCAGTTTTTCCAGGCATTGCTTCATGATCCGCACCGACTGGCGCATCTCCTCCATACGGACGAGATAACGGTCATAGCAGTCTCCGTTCTTGCCGACGGGGATGTCGAAATCCATGTCAGGGTAACATTCGTATGGCTGTGCCTTGCGCAAATCCCATGCCGCGCCCGATCCGCGTACCATCACGCCGGAAAACCCCCAGCGCCAGGCATCATCCAGCCCGATCACACCAACATCGACATTGCGCTGCTTGAAGATGCGGCTGCCGGTGAGCAGATCGTCGAGGTTGTCACAGACTTTGAGGAACGGATCGCAGAAAGCCCAGATGTCGTCGAGAAGCTTCGCAGGCAAATCCTGGTGCACGCCGCCGATTCTGAAGTAATTCGCATGCATGCGAGCGCCGGAGGCGCGCTCGTAAAAGACCATCAGCTTCTCGCGCTCCGCAAATCCCCAAAGCGGCGGCGTCAGGGCGCCGATATCCATGGCCTGGGTCGTGACATTGAGGAGATGCGACAGAAGCCGGCCAATTTCGCAAAAAAGAACACGGACAAGCTGCCCACGCTTTGGAACTGTTATGTCGAGCAGTTTTTCGGCGGCGAGGCAGAACGCATGCTCCTGGTTCATCGGCGCGACATAGTCGAGCCGATCGAAATAGGGCAGCGCTTGCAAATAGTTCTTGTGCTCTATGAGTTTTTCGGTGCCTCGATGGAGCAAGCCAATATGCGGATCGGCACGCTCGACGATCTCGCCGTCCAGTTCGAGCACCAACCGAAGAACACCATGGGCGGAGGGATGCTGTGGCCCGAAATTGATGGTGAAGTTGCGAACGGCGGCTTCGACCATTGCTGCTCTCCGCGACTGCATTTCGTCGATTCAGTGATGCGTATGGTTCGATGCCTCAAGTCGTCGTCTGAATGATCAGCGTCAGCGTGCCATCGCCATCTATGTTTGCAGCGACAACCTGCGAGGAATTGAGCCCATTCGCTCTCAAAGCCGACGTCGCCTGAGGTGAGGCATCGACGGAGCTTTGCAGGCGAAGCAAATCTTCGGCGCTGGTCTGGTTAATCACGGCATCGGCCTGCGCCTTGATTTCGTCCGGCAAATCCTCGACGGCGACAATGGCGACGCCGGTGAAATTCAAACCGGCAGAGCCTGGATCGGGCGGCGCCAGCTCCGGCTGCGCTTCGCCCTGCGGTGGCGTCACCTGGGGAAGCTGCGGTCCGATAGTTTGGGCGTAGACGGGCTGAATGGTGACCGCCCCGGAAAGCGCGACAGCTATCGTCAACATGCGCATGGTCGCTCCTTGCATTCTTCGAGGGAGATTTTGAAGAAACCCCCATGCTGAGCGATGGTTCCGCAAGGCCGGTCCCACCGGGCGATTTCGCCCCAACTCACCCCAGAGAGACGCCGAAAACCTGGCCAAGGCGTTCGTCACACGGCTGTCTCCAACCGGTTGGGCAGCTCCGTACGGAATCGTACCATCGATTGATCTGCACCTTGGACAGGATCAAAATGAAGCTGAGGTGACCATGGGAGGGAGCCGCATGAGCATCGCCAGATGGGCAATAAGACCTGTCGGTACCGCCAAGGCGTTTCTGGCAGAAGAGCTTCGAAGTGCGCGATACGGCGACATCGTTTCGGTCAAAGCGGCGATAGAGGCCGCTCGCAGGGACGCGCCTTATTTGCAGGATACAGATGATGAATTGATGGAGACGATCATCGAGCTGGCACGGGAACTGGGTCTGGCCGTCCTTTTTGACTCTCGCGATTGACCGATGAGCCATGGTCGATGCGATTTGGTACGAAATCGACAATTGGCTCATGGTCGAAAATGCGCAATCATTGGGAAATGGGACGACGGCTGGACGACAAACTCGATTGCAAGGCTTGTGGGACCATCCAAATGGACATTCCCGACGACGCCAACGAGTCGACGCCAATTCATTGCAGCAATTGCGGCGCCTTTCTCGGCGAATGGGGTGAATTGCAGGATGATTTCTACCGCCAGGCTCGCGGTACCGAAGCATTCGACTTGCGCAACGGAACCATTATCAAGAAGTAGCGCGCAACAATGCGCCCCCGGATGACACAGGTAAATCCACAGGGGGGTGGCAGATCTAACCGACGTCGATCACGACCATCAGCCCGCCGCCGCCCTTTTCCTCGACATTGTTGTTCGTCGTGTGATGCGGGATGTGGCAATGGATGAGCCACTTGCCGGGACGCCGTGCCTTCCAGACGACGTCATAGCGCTGTCCTGGCCCGACATTGATCGTATCGGCCAGAAAGCGCGCCGAGGGAGGAAGCGTCTCACCGTCACGAGCGACGACCTCGAAGGGTCCGCCATGGATATGCATGGGATGGACGAAGCCATTATTGGTGCCGATGAAACGCACCTTCAGCGTCTCGCCCACCTTCATGGGGATGGCGTCGGTTGCGGGATAGGCCTTGCCGTTGATGGTGAAGAAGTTCGGCATACCGCCTTCCATCGGCATCGAAGGATAGGTCAGTCCATCGCGCACCAGCCATTCCTGAAGTTCGATCACATAGTCGTGGTCAGCCTGAACCTCGTCGGCGGGATTGGCAGGGTCGATGATCAGCGCCCCATAGAGCCCCAGCGCCTGGGTACGGTCCGGCTTGGCATGCGGATGATAGAAATAGGTCCCGTGCTGGGTCGCGGTGAATTCGTAGGAATAGGATTGCCCAGGCTCGATCGGCGGCTGGGTGATCTCGGCGGGCCCATCCATCTGGTTCGGCAGGATCATGCCGTGCCAATGCACCGTGGTCTCCTCAGGCAGGTCGTTGGTGACGTCGATGCGAACCTTATCGCCCTGGCGAATGTGGATGCGCGGACCGGGGATCTGGCCGTTGTAGGCATAGGCGTCGACCGCGACATTGGGCAGGATCTGCCAGCGGACCACTGAGGGCCTGAGGTCGAACACCTTGACGCCGTTCTCCAGGCGGAATGGCAGTTCCTGGTCGCCTTTGGCGGCAAGGCCATAGGATGCCGTGACGCGATGCGGATCGGTTGCAGCCATGTCACGCATGGCTTCCGCCGGCGTGTCGCGGCCCATGATCATGCCTTGCGGCATGATCGCCCCGCCGACGTCACGTGCTGAAAGCGTCAGGTTCAGCCAGTTCGCCGGTGCGGCCATGCCAATCGCCAGCGCCAGCACCGAGACCATGCCGAGGGCTGCTATCTGCGGCGTCGTGGCGTCCGTCTCCATCTGATGGCCGCTGCGTTTGGGTTTGTGGGATGTGTTGGCGTGGCCTTGTCGTCGATCATCGCCGGCGCGGGCATGATGCGTAGCGTGCTGTTGCTGGGCGGTCGGCTCTCGACTGCTCATTTCGGCCGCCTGCGGGCGCTGCGTCATCAACCCGTGCTTCAGTCCGCGAGCGACCAGCCAGACATTGGCGGGATAGGCAAGCGTGAAGCCGGTAATGACGCCGATCGACATCACGCCCCAGAACAAGAGCTCGGTCGGCTCCATCGCGCGCATGTCGCGCCCCATCATCAGGAAGCTCATGACGGGCGCCATGCCGGCCATCATGAAATTCATCGAGATGAACTCGGGCAGGAAGCTCTTGCGCACATTCTCCCAGTAGGTGCCGCCCATCATCGATTTCATGAACAGCGACTGGAAGATGAACAGGCCGAAGGCGAAACCCGCCAGATATTCGACGATGAGGTCGAGCCACATCGGCAGGCCAAGCGTTGCCGTAATGACTGCCGCGAGAATGATGCCGGTCGCATCGCCGGCAACGCAGTGGATGGTCGAACCGACGCCTTGCTTCCACAGCGGCCTGGTGAAGTCTTCATGCTCGCCCGGTCGTGGCTCCTTGTCTGCAAGCACATAAAGCAGCAGCCCCAATGGACCCATATAGAGGGTCACCAGGATGAAACCCCATTTCATCACCAGCGGTTCGGGATTGTTGCGGTATTGATCGAAGCCGACATAGAGCGTCGAGGTGGCGGCAAGAGCGAACCAGACAGCAAGGAAATAGTCGATTGGCTGGATGAACATGGATGCATCCCGTCGCGGATCAGCGGTTTGTCACAAGCAGCCCCCGCCGATGAACGCAGCACGTGTGTTTATGATCCCGCCGGCCCAATCCGGTTGTGTCGAATTCTCCAGCCTGGCGCTCTTGTCGAAGCATTACGGCGCGGTAATTCCCTTGAAGGCGTGGGCGCTTCGCTGCCTCAACAGGAGCTGGCCATGAAACATCAAACACTCGACCAACTGCATGCCGTCGCCAAGATTGAATCGTCGGCTGCATATTCCGCAATGACACGAAATCAGCGCATAGAGCGCTGGGCTGAACTGCTGGAGCGTAATCCCGAGCGATGCCTTGGCGCGTTTGCAGGCACCGAACATCTGCACCCCGAAGCACGTGCAATGATGCGGGGCGAGGGAACCGCAATTTCGGTTGCTTTCGAAGATCCAGTGCTGCGCGCATCGGGTTTGAAAGACGATACATACGGCGAGGCAAAGCGCTTTTTCGAGCTGAACGACTGGCAGTTGCACGACATCGTCTGCGATTGCCACGTCGGCTCAACCATGAAAGCGCGCTGGGCTGCGACGCGAGTCCGCTCAGCCGTCAGCGGCAGGTTCTTTGCGTGGTTGCGGCAAAGGATAATGCGCTGACCCAGTTGGGGATCGTCGTCGCCCGCTGCGGCTTACGATCCCCTGTCTTGCCGATTGGATGTCTTGCCGATTGGATGTCTTCCGATCGGACATCTTGCGATGCGGATCAACGCTTGTCCTGGTATAGCCGGTCGGTCGCCCGGTCGCTTTCCCTTCGTTCAGCGGGCCCACGCCGGCGGCGTGCGATAACGGCATAGGCCAACAGCACGATCAGCAACAATGGGCCGCCGGCAACGACGACTAACCACATGATATCTCCAAACATGGCGGCATCTCCTTTCCCAGACAACCGGCAAGGAGGAGAACCGTTCCGCGCAGCAGCAGGGTAATGCCACCTCGGTCATCAACTTACGGATTGCGTTCGTAGGTTCCGATGAGTTCTGCCTGCTCGAGCGAGTGTTTCTGCGCCTCCCGCCAGATGCGCTCGACGCCTGCGCTGGCCGGAATGGCAAGGCTCGGCGTGTCGAGCGCGGCCAGCCGGAAATGGTAATGGTGGACGCCATGTCCGACCGGGGGTTCAGGGCCGTCGTAATAGGCGTTGCCAAAATCATTTGTTGCTTGCCTAAGGGCACCGGGACCTGGCTTGCCGCTTTCCGCCTCGGGAAGTTCCCTTGTCTCCGCGGAGATGTTGAATACCGCCCAATGACCAAACGTTCCGCTCGGCGCATCAGGATCCTGAACGACGAGAACGAGGCTTTTGGCGTCGTCCGGTACTCCAGACCATTTCAGCGGCGGCGATACGTTTTTGCCGTCTCGTGTATATCTTTCGGGAATTGGTCCGCCTTCGGCAAAGGCGGCGCTGCTGAGGGCAAGTGGCATGGTTCACTCCTTCCGGGGAAGTTGATCGCAGCGATGCCAACGGCATGCTATTTGTTGGTCCGCATCTTTTGTCTTGGATCGATCCCGCCAGCAGCGGTCGTGTCGTTCTCGACATCGCCTTCGACCGTGTTCTCGCCTTCCAGCTCGAACTCTTCGCCTTCCTTGATCGTTCCCTTGGAAGTCCCGATACCAGGATTGTTCGCCAAGTCGGCATCGCTCGGTTTTTTCCATTTCGGATGTTTGGTTCCGGTCATGAGAAAACTCCTTCGACGGGATTTCAGTTTAAAAATGCAAGCCAGATGGGCCGTTCCGGTTCCAGGGCTCTGCTTCATCGGCTCGCCGCGCGCGCCGGTTAGAGCCCGAATGGATAGGTGTCGGGAACGCCGGTTCTTGCATGCTCCGGGCCAAGCGGCGTCACTGCCGCGGTTTTGTCGAACCATAGGAACGCGTCGAACTGCTGGGGCAGGGAAGCGTCCGCATAGTGGCTGCCCAGCTCGGTTTCCGGCCGGTAGATTACCCCGATGAATCGCTCCAGCCTGCGTTCCAGCAGCCGCTCACGCAGCGTCTTGTCGCGCCCGAGGTCGAGCAGGAACCGCGACACAAGAGAATCGTGGCAAAGCCGTTCGTAGCTGTCGGCGTGCGACGCGCGAACCTGCTTCACCTCCATTTCGCCATCCCAGTCGCTTGCGGCCGCTACAGTGCCGGAATGCGTGCCCATACCGATTAGCGCTGCCTCATCGCCGAAACGCTGCCGGCAGAGCTGACCGATGTTCAGTTCGTCCCTGACGACACCCATCTCGGTAAAGCGGGCATCGCCGATATGGGAATTGTGCGCCCACACCACCGCCTTGGAGTTGGGGCCGCCGGCGTTCAACAAATGTTCCAAGGTCTCGAACATGTGGGTGTCGCGCAGGTTCCAGGACTCCGCACCGCCATAGTACATGATCCGGTAGTAGTGTTCGGCGGACGCGATCAGCCGAGCATTCTGACTGGCGTCGAGAAAGTCGGTTCCGTCCTGTTTTGCATAATCGAGTTGTCTGGCGAGCAAGTCCCGGCATTGTTCCAGCACGGCTTTCTCGCATTTTTTATAGCCGGCGGTGAGCACCGCACGGCCGTAGGTAGACGGTTCGTGTTGCCAGGGCGTCAGGCAACCATACCGTTCGCGTGCAATCTTGGCTGCCTGGGGATCGACCCGGTCGAGATAGTCGAGGACCGCGCCTATGGACCCGCTCATATTGTAGATGTCCAGGCCGTAGAACCCTGCTTGCTCCGAAGGTTCTAGCTTCTCGTTGCGACGGCGCATCCAGTCGGAGAAGGCCGCGACATCGGTGTTGCGCCACATCCACGTCGGAAACCGCTGGAATGGCGCACCGGCGCCTGTTCGCGGCCGACGATGGCGAACATAGCGGTCGATCGCCGCCGCATCGGGCCAGTCCGCCTCGACCGCGACGATGGTGAAGCCGTGCCGTTCGATAAGCCTGCGGGTGATCGCCGCGCGCGCCCTGTAGAACTCGGACGTGCCATGGCTTGCCTCGCCAAGCAGAACGACGCGCCGGTCGGCGAACCGGTCGAACAATGCGCCGAAGGCCGGATCGTCGAAATCGGGCAGCGGTTCAGCCGCGGCCGCAATCATATCGGGCAGGCTGATCGGATGCGGATGTCGAAGTGGGCGACCGACCTTGGTGACGGTGCCGTTTTCCGACCAACCCTGCTCGCCGATGAGAGGGACGAAGCGCACGCCGCCGAAATCCTCCTCGCTGTAGGTTGCGGCACCTGTCCGGGTGACTTTGAGCAGGCGTTGCAAATCGGGGTCGTCGCCGACCGGAATGACGAGCCTGCCGCCGACATCGAGTTGCTCCTGAAGGGCGAGCGGTGCGCCGGGACCGCTGGCTGTCACCACGATGGCATCGAACGGCGCCGCCTGCGGCCAGCCCTTGGTGCCATCGCCTGTCCGGACCTCGATGTTTCGATAGCCGAGTTTTTCAAACCGCCGTTTCGCCGTTTCTGCCAAACCGGGATGACGCTCTATGGTGTAGACCTGTTCGACGATCCGGCTCATCACCGCGGCGGCGTAACCCGAGCCGGTGCCGATTTCGAGCACGTGGTCACCCGGTTTGACGCCCGCCATTTCGATCATGAATGCGACGATGTAAGGTTGCGATATGGTCTGGCCGTCGGCGATCGGCAGCGGCGTGTCTTCATAAGCAAATTCCTCGAAACCGGGTTCTACGAAGGCCTCGCGTGGAACTTCGCGCATCGCCTGCAGAATTTCACGGTCATGGATGCCACGCCGGCCGACGTGGATATTGACCATTCGATCACGGGCACGAGGAAGATCGAGCATTTTTTAGCTCCCTTGGTGCAACGCTTCGAGGTTGTCCTTCGCGGTAGCTGCCTTGAACCTGGCCTTCGCGATTCCAGTTTCTAACCGCTGGAGGACTTCAAGGTTCCCGCCTATTTGCGGACAGAGCCGCTCGCTCCACCGGGATAGCGACCGGTCTCTTGGCCGCTCGGGTCGCGACACTGTCCCGGACGGCGGCAGTCGGGGGTTGCTCAAGCGCAAAGATGCCCCAGTTATCACCAGCGAACCGAAAGCTGGAGATGTCGATGAACGACAAGGCTGCCGCGACGCCGCAGGCTATCGGCCACGAACGGATCGACCTCATGGACCGTTACTGGCGCGCCGCGAATTACATCTCGGTCGGCCAGATCTATCTGCTCGACAATCCGCTGTTGCGCGAACCGTTGAAGGCCGAGCACGTCAAGCCTCGGTTGCTTGGCCATTGGGGCACGACGCCGGGCCTGAATTTTCTCTACCTGCATCTGAACCGCGTTATCCGCGAACGCGACCTCGATGTTCTTTTTATCTGCGGCCCGGGCCATGGCGGTCCCGCAATGGTCGCCAACACATGGCTCGAGGGCACCTATAGCGAGATCTATCCCGATATCGGGCAGGGCGAAGACGGCCTCAGGAAACTGTTCCGGCAGTTTTCCTTTCCCGGTGGCGTGCCAAGCCATGCCGCGCCCGAGACGCCAGGCTCCATCCATGAGGGCGGCGAATTGGGATATGCACTGGTTCATGCCTTCGGTGCGGCCTTCGACAATCCGGGTCTGGTGGTTGCCTGCGTCGTTGGTGACGGCGAAGCCGAGACCGGTCCGCTGGCGGCGGCATGGCATTCCAACAAGTTCCTGAACCCAGCGTCGGACGGCGCCGTCCTGCCGATCCTGCATCTAAACGGCTACAAGATCGCCAATCCGACGATCCTCGGCCGCATGGACGATCAGGAATTGCGAGACCTTTTCGCCGGCTATGGCTACGAACCGTTCTTCGTCGAAGGCCACGAACCGCTTGCCATGCACCGATCCATGGCCGCGACGCTCGACACGGTGCTCGATCGCATCCGTTCCATTCAGGAGCAGGCACGGGCTCCGGGATGGCATGGTCAACGCCCGAAATGGCCGATGATCGTGCTGCGCAGCCCCAAGGGATGGACCGGGCCGAAGGAGGTCGATGGCGAAAAAGTCGAGGGTTTCTGGCGCTCGCATCAAGTGCCGGTATCGAACGCTCGAGGGAATGAGGAGCACCGCAAGATCCTCGAAAACTGGATGCGAAGCTACGAGCCGGGAGAGCTGTTCGACGAAAGCGGGCACCTGTTGCCGGAGCTTGCGGCACTTGCCCCGACAGGGACAAGGCGCATGGGCGCAAGCCCGTACGCAAATGGCGGCCTGCTGAAGCGCGATCTGATGCTTCCAGATTGGAAAAGCCTGGCGCTGGAAGTGCCGCGTCCAGGTGGCGTCATTGCCGAGGCGACGCGGATTTGCGGAAGCTATCTTCGCGAGGTGTTCCGCCTCAATGCCGAGGCGCGAAACTTCCGCCTGATGGGGCCGGACGAGACATCCTCCAACCGCCTCGACGACGTGTTCGAGGTCACCGATCGGATCTGGATGGAGCGCATCGAGCCCTATGACGTCCATCTTTCCCGTGATGGTCGCGTCATGGAAGTGCTGAGCGAGCATCTCTGCCAGGGCTGGCTTGAAGGCTATCTGCTCACCGGCCGGCATGGCCTGTTTTCATGCTATGAGGCCTTCATTCATATCGTCGATTCGATGGTCAACCAGCATGCCAAATGGCTGAAGACCTCCGGCGAGCTCGCTTGGCGCAAGCCGATCGCCTCGCTCAATTACCTTTTGACCTCGCATGTCTGGCGGCAGGATCACAATGGTTTCAGCCATCAGGATCCGGGCTTTGCCGATCTGGTCGCCAACAAGAAGGCCGACACGGTAAGGCTCTATTTCCCGCCGGACGCCAACACCCTGTTGTGGATCACCGATCATTGCCTGAGAACCTATAACCGCATCAATGTCATCACCGCCGGCAAGCAGCCGGGACCGCAATGGCTGTCCATTGAAGAAGCCGGAGCGCATTGCAAAGCTGGAGCGGGCATCTGGGAATGGGCCGGCACGGTTGCTCAGCACGAGGAGCCCGATGTGGTCATGGCCTGCGCCGGCGATGTGCCGACCCTGGAAACACTGGCCGCGACAGACATTCTGCGCTCCGCGATCCCCGACCTGAAAATCCGCGTCGTCAATGTTGTCGACCTGATGACATTGCAGTCGAACACGGAGCATCCGCACGGCCTGCCCGACGGGGACTTCGACGCGTTGTTCACGAAAACACGGCCCGTCATCTTCGCCTATCACGGCTATCCCTATCTCATTCATCGCCTGACATACCGCCGCGCCAACCATGACAACATGCATGTGCATGGCTTCCGCGAGGAGGGCACCACGACGACGCCATTCGACATGGTGGTGCTCAATGAACTCGACCGCTACCATCTCGCGCTCGCCGCCATCGAACGCGTGCCGGGACTGGCCGAAAGGGCCGAAGGGCTTGCCGGCGAACTCCACGGCAGGTTGGCGAAGCACAAGGCCTATGTGCGCGAGCACGGCGAAGACATGCCCGAAATCCAGAAATGGAGCTGGCCCGACAAAGCCGCGACAAAGGGGCGCCAATGATGCGTCGGTCGATCCTGGCGCTGAATGCCGGCTCGTCCAGCATCAAGTTCGCGCTTTACGATCTTGTCTCATCACGGGATATGCAACTCGTTTCACGCGGCACGCTGGACCTGGGCGACAAACCCACACTGCGCGCAAAAGCGGCCGACGGAACGGTGCAGTGCGATCGGCCGCTCACCGCCGACAAGCGGCGTGACGCGGCCATAGGCGAGATGCTGAATTGGGTGCAGGGCGAAATTGGGGAAAGAAACCTGATCTGCGCCGGCCATCGCATCGTGCATGGCGGAAGCGAGTTCATCGAACCTGTCCGTCTGACCCCATACATCATCGACGCCATCGACAGACTTACGCCGCTTGCTCCGCTGCATCAGCCTCGCAGTCTCGCGCCCGTCCGTGCAATAGCCGCCTTGCAACCGGACCTGCCACAGGTTGGCTGTTTCGACACCGCTTTCCACCAGACGATCGATCCGCTCGTGCGGCGCTTTGCCCTTCCGCGCCAGTATGAAGAGCAAGGCTTGCGCCGCTACGGGTTCCACGGTCTCTCCTATGAATACATCGCCGGGCGGCTCAGCGAGATATCGCCAATTTTCGCGGCGAAACACACGATCGTCGCCCATCTCGGCAATGGGGCAAGTCTTTGCGCCCTGCACGGGGGCAAAAGCATCGATACCACGATGGGTTTTTCGGCCCTGGATGGCCTCGTCATGGGCACGCGGTGCGGCGCCATCGATCCCGGCGTGCTGTTGTATTTCCTGCTGGAAAGAGGCATCGCGGCGGAAGAACTGCAGGCGATGCTCTACGAGAAGTCGGGCCTGCTCGGCGTATCCGGGATTTCCGGCGACATGAGGACGCTCGAAGCGAGCAATGATCCTCGCGCGCAAGAGGCGATGGCGCTTTTCGCCTTTCGCGCCGCGAGAGAGGCCGCGGCGCTTGCAAACACGATGGGTGGCCTTGAATGCCTGGTGTTCACCGCCGGCATCGGCGAACGGTCCGCGACCATCCGCAAGGCCATATGCGAAAAATTGACCTGGCTTGGCGTGGTGCTTGAAGATCGCGCCAACAACACCCACGCCGAGATCCTCAGTCGTCCCGAGAGCAAGGTGGAAGTACGGGTGATTGCGACCGATGAGGAAAGTGTCGTTGCACGTCACAGCCGCATGGTGATGCAAGCCTGAACGCTCGCCTCGGCATCGGAAAATCGCTGTCGATTCGGCCCGATGAAAGCGCGGGCAAGGGTATTCCCTGTACGAAAATTACCAAGCAAGCGGTCGGGGGAACCAACTGCCCATAGAAATATTGTGCGAGCAATCCCGGCTAACCCCGAGATCGTCGGCCGATGATCAGGCCGACAGCCTTACTTCAGGCATTGGCTGAGGATCCATGTTTACGGACGACGTTGCGGTGAGGCGCCTGAAAATCCTGGTCGAGCAATATGTCGAGACACGCAAGAAACGCCACGATGTGATCTCTACCGCCAAGGCCGGGACCGCAATTCGAGAGGTGATGCCAAGTTGCCCGCTTTCCGGAAAGGCCTTCGATGATCTGATAGCGGCCTGCGCCATCGAGCATGGCCTCGCTGTGCTCTTCGACAATCCGGGGACATCAGGCACTGAAGTCTGAGGCTGGCGCTTCCGATGCCACCATCGCGATGAGCAGGAGTTCAGTCGACATGTCCAGGTACTTTTTCGACCTTCGAGATGAGAGCGGAAGCTTGCAGGAGGATCCCGAGGGCCAGGAATTTTCTGATCTCGCGAGCGCTGAGGAAAACGCGATGGCGTCGGCGAAGGAAATCCTTGCCGAAGAGCTGCTGCATGGCAGGCCGCTGCGTACCGGATTGACCTTCGAGATTTTTGACGAGAACCGCAACCTGGTGCTGCGCTTTCCTTTTGCGCTCGCGGCCGAAAAGGCCGGGGCACCCCCTTAATCCCGAATTGCCTGGCCGATCACCTGCAGGGGCCATACAGGTCGCCTCATGCGGATACTATCCTTCCGCCTTGAAGTTTCTGGCTTCCTTCTCGACCTTGGGGTTGTCCTTGCCATGCTTTTGCATGAGCTCCTTGGCCTGCTTGGGTGAGACGTCGGTGGTCTCTGCCAAGCGCAATGCCTTCTTGTCCTTGCTTTCGGTCTTCTGCTTCTTGGCCGTCATGGCTCTTGAACTCCCTTGAAGCCTTTTCCGATCGATCTTTGCCGGTGCGAACACCTGAGCATGTTCAGATGAACACTGTCGTTGCCTGGCTTGCTTCGACGACGAGACGTCAACGAGACGATGCCGGTCAGGTTCCGTGCATCGCCTGCTCATGTCCAAACTTGTCACGCCACGCGGCGGTACCGATGGCGGTCGCGGATGAACTCATTGAAGAAGCGGCCTTTTGAGGAAGCTTTGGTGAAAGCGGCATAAGTTGCCGGTGCAACATCCTCATATTCGTAGCGTCTGCCGCTCGGCACAAACCAGACCGACAGGATCCTGGTGGCGGGATCGTATTGCGCATTTCGGATCACGGTCGATGGCATGGTCGCACCCGACAGGTCTGCCCGAATAACCCGTTAGCGATCGTCAGGTTCCGCCGATATCCTGGCGTCACGCACCGCGACTACCGGTCGCGCGGGTTGCCGAACTTCGGGTCGCGCTTCCTTGAATATCGGTCGATGCGTGGCAGGCTGTCATCAAACTCGATCCACGGCAGCCTCAGGTCCCAATAGGCATGGGCTTGCGGCCGAAACCCTTCAGGGTTGTCAAAGAAGCCGATCGTCACATAGAACTCGTCCGGCAGGCCTTCGTCGCTATAGCCTATCGAGCTTCCACAGTCTGGGCAGAACGTGCGGGTGACGCCTGGCGTTTGGGAAAAGGCCTTCGGCGTCCCTCTGAGGAGCTGAAATTGCTTCGGCCGGTAACCAACCCAGATCGTCAGCGGACTTCCGATGGCCCGGCGGCAATCGTCGTCGTGATCGTAGCATATCCAGAAAGGCTCTCCGTCCAGGGCTGCGGCGATCCCTCCGCAGAAGCAGGCTCCGGTTTCGCGCCGCATCGTCTGTCCACCCTGTTGCGCCTAAGAGAGAGCGGCCGAGTGGCCGCTCCCGTTCAAGGTGAAGTCCTTGAAATCATGCATCGTGATGCTCGGGCATGCTCTTGAGCTGATCCTTGGTCCAGTTCGTCACCGCGTGAACGTCGCCGTCTTCATCGCGCATGAATTCCAACTGGCTTGCGGGAACGGCCACCGGCTTGGCGCCAATGCCGAGAAAGCCGCCGACATCGATGACGACCTGACTGGCGGCTCCTGAGCCGTGCACATGCGAAACGCTGCCGACTTTGTTGTCGTCTGCGTCGTAAATCGTGGCGTCTTCGAGAATGTCTGGTGTCAGTTCGGTGCTTGTGAGGCGTACGTGGTTGGTGTGATCCATCTTTCGAGACTCCTGTTGGGTGGAATATTTGAACCTCTCAGCCGAGCAATCGTTCCGAACAATTCCGGGGGCGACGGACGGACGACGCAAGGACGCTAGAAGCCTCAACTCAGCCTCCGTCCGAATTGACTCGCAAAGCTCCGTACGGAAGCGTACAAAAGGAAATCGTCAGCAGCACAGTTGGGGCGCTGACGCTTGGGAGTGACCATCGCTCTTGCCCATCACGAAGGAGCCCGAGCACCCCGGTCTGCCAGTGGGCGCGATGACCGCGCTGGCGCGGGATACAGGCGCCACTGAACAACAGATACGCGAAATCATATCGCTCCTCGGGTTCGATCGCGCCTCTATCTTGCGGGAGGCTCGTTTGCTGGCGAAAGATAGTCAGCCAACAAGGCCTTCGAGTCTTCAGCAGTAACTGTCGGTTTCATACCAACGCGCCCGCCCGTCTAGTGCTGCGCGAGACGAAGTCTATGGTTCGTTACCGTCCGCTCGTTCGACGGGCGCGGCCGGCTAAGAGATCCCAGTGCTCTTGCCCAAGGGAAAAGAGTCTCGTGGATTACCAGACACTGCAAGCCAAGAGCGAATTGCTTCGCCGGATGAGCGCGGACGATTTCGCGCGGCTACGTCCGCATCTGGCGAGTGTTTTTCTTGAGTTGCGCGCGCCGCTGGAGACCGCGGGGCAGAAGATCGAAGCCGTCTACTTTCTGGAAAGCGGGCTGGCCTCGGTAGTGGCGAGGACTTCGCCTGCGACCGAAGCCGAAGTCGGAATCATCGGGTTCGAAGGAATGACCGGTTCGGCCCTGGTCATGGGGGACGACCAGGCCAACTTTGATTGTTACGTCCAGTCGACATGCGAGGCTCTCCGGATAGAGGCTGCCCCCTTCGTCGAAGCCCTGGAGGACAGCCCTACATTGCGGTCGTTCCTGTTGCGCTATGTCCAATATTTCCATGTTCAGACAAGCTATACGGCATCGATCAACGCGCGGCAGAGCCTGGAAGTTCGACTGGCAAGATGGCTTTTGATGTGCAGCGACCGCACTGTCGGCGACAGGCTTATGATAACCCATGAATTTCTGTCCATCATGCTTGGTGTGAGGCGTCCGGGGGTTACCGTCGGCCTCCAGATGATCGAAAGTTATGGTTATATCCGAGCGCGCCGCGGAGAGATTACGATCCGCGATCGAGACGGTCTCATGACGTTGGCGCGAGATTCTTACGGTCCACCCGAAACCCAGTACCGCCGGCTGGTCGGAGATTTGGGCTCGAAGCATCCCGCGAGGCAGGAGCGGCCTCTCGTTTGAGCGCGCCGGGCCAACGGAGGCTTCTCCGCCACTGAGCCGACAACAGGACATTTCGAGTGGCCGGCGCGATGATGCCGGTGAGACACCGTTGCCTAAACCCGCGCCGGCCACTGCGGCATGTTTTGGGGATGCCGCGTTGCCAATCTAGTTGCCGACAAGCAACTGGCAACGAAGGCTCACGGTTTGGTAAGAACCGTACGTACATGCACGCAACTCCCTCGGTCGCGTTCAAGGCATGCTCGCGAAATCCTGAGTTGAATACAGTCCCTCGATAAAATCCGGATTGGCAGGCCCTGTCCGTCGTTGGGGTGACGTCCGCAGGGTGGGTGCAGATTGGCTGGCCAGGTTCCGATATTGCCAGGCGGGCTGGCCTTCACCATCTTAGCTGGGATGGCGACACCCAAATCGAAAACACTCGACTCCGGCTCATCCGGGCTTCAGCACGATCTCTTTGGTGCTGCCGACGACCTACCGGAAGGTTTCTTCTATCAGCCCGAGTTGATCACGGCGCAAGAAGAAACGGAACTCGCCCGGCATCTGGAAGGCCTTCCGTTCGAGGCGTTCGATTTCCGTGGCCATCTGGCAAACCGGCGCGTCGTCGGTTTTGGCCTGCGTTACGACTACGACAGACGCCAGGTCGTCGAGGCGCCGCCGATCCCTGACTTCCTGCTGTCCCTGCGCGACAAGATCGCAGCGTTGGCAGGCCGGCCCGCCAACGCCTTCGCGCAAGTGTTGATCAACGAATACCGGCCCGGCGCCGGCATCGGCTGGCATCGAGACAAGCCTCATTTCGAAGACGTTGCGGGTGTTTCGTTGCTGGCGCCTTGCAGCTTCCGGCTCCGGCGGAAGAATGGCGCCAAATGGGATCGCCGGACCATCGTCGTCGAACCAAGGTCGGCGTATCTCATGACCGGACCATCGCGCACGGAATGGGAGCACAGCATTCCGGCGGTTGACCTGCACCGCTACTCGATCACCTTGAGGACATTGCGCACCAACTCCGCATGAGCATCGCGCGCCGAGCCGTTCTGTGCCATTGCCAGCGCCATCACGAGTTCTTGAACGCAAAACGGTTCCGGGAACCTCCCAACCACAAGTTGGTTTGGAGGACAGGTACAGCTTCAAAGGTGGAGAATGTCCATGGCCCGTGCCCGATCCGTGTTGGTGGCAGCCCGGCGTCCGTTCCATAAAACGCCGATGGCGGTCGCAAACGCATGTTTCGTCGGCACATTGCTGACCGACGTTGCCTATTGGCGAAGCGCTGAAATGATGTGGGCAAATTTTTCCGCCTGGCTGCTCCTTGCCGGCCTGGTTGTAGGCGTGCTCGCGGTCCTTGCAGCACTTGTCGATTTGTCTACCGGCCGACTTGCCCGTCAAGCCGGGCCTGCATGGCCATATCTCCTTGGCAGCCTCGTCGTGCTCGTCATATCGCTCTTCAACGCACTGGTGCACAGCCGTGATGCCTGGACCTCGGTCGTGCCGACGGGGCTCATCCTGTCCGCCGTCGCCGTGATCGTTATCCTCTTGCTGGGACTGCTGGGATGGAGTTCCGGCCACACTCAAGTGGAGGTGGTCGAATGAATGTCTCCGCCAGACATATCCGGCGTATCGCGAGCCTCGGTCTGCTGTTCGGATCGATTTTGGCGCTGCCCGCATGCAGCGATAACGAACCGGATCCCACCGATCAGGTCGGAGCAAACCCGACGCTGCCTGAACCTATTCAGTATCTGGTGCCGCCCATGCATGTCGCGTCGGTCGTCGGTTGGAAACAAGACGAGAAGCCGACCGTCGCCAAGGGTTTGCAAATCCAGGCCTTTGCCAAGGGCTTGAGGCATCCGCGCTCGCTTTACACATTGCCGAATGGTGACGTTCTGGTGGTCGAATCCGTGGCGCCGGCCGGTGCCGCGATCAAGCGGCCGAAAGACCTGATCATGGGCTGGATCGAGTTGATGGCGACCTCGGGCGGCGGCACCGAAGGAAGCAACCGTATCACCCTGCTGCGGGATACGAACGGCGATGGTCTGCCCGATGTCCAGGAGGTCTTCCTCGATCATCTCAATTCGCCCTTTGGCGTGGCCCTGGTCGGCAACGATCTCTACGTCGCCAATACCGACGCCATCGTGCGTTACCCCTACACGTCGGGCGACACCAAGATCACCGCGCCGGGCGCCGTGCTGACGCCATTGCCCGGCGGACCTATCGATCACCACTGGACAAAGTCTCTCGTGGCCAGCCCCGACGGGTCTCGGCTGTATGTCGGCATCGGATCCAACAGCAACATCACCGAGAACGGCATCCAGGCGGAAAAGGACCGGGCCGCCATCTGGGAAGTCGACAGGGCCACTGGCCGCTATCGTATTTTCGCGAGCGGCCTGCGCAATCCCAACGGGCTGAGTTGGGAGCCGCAGAGCGGCGCGCTGTGGGCTGTGATCAACGAGCGCGACGAGCTCGGTCCTAACCTGGTTCCCGACTACATGACCTCGGTCAAGGACGGCGCGTTCTATGGTTGGCCGTACAGCTACTATGGTCAGCATGTCGACCCGCGCGTGATGCCGCAGCGGCCGGACCTCGTCGCCAAGGCGATCCCTCCCGACTATGCCTTGAGTTCCCACGTCGCACCTCTGGGCTTGACGTTCTACACTGGAACCAACCTGCCGGAGCTCTATCGCAACGGCGCCTTTGTTGGCGAGCATGGTAGCTGGAACCGCAAGAGCTTCAACGGCTACAAGGTCGTTTTCGTGCCGTTCAAAGACGGTCATCCAGATGGCAAGCCGCAGGACGTCGTCACCGGTTTCCTCGGCAAGGACAACAAGGCGCACGGGCGGCCCGTCGGCGTTGCCGTCGACAAATCCGGCGCGCTGCTGATCGCCGACGATGTCGGGAACACGGTCTGGCGCGTAACTTCCACGAGCCAGTAGGCACCTGCATAAACGCTGATCGCTTCACTATCTCGGTGCGAATTCCACCAGCGCCTTGACGAATTCTGCCGGTGCCTCGATCGGCAGGAATTCGCCGCAGTTGGCGATCATGTGACCTTGCAGGTTCTTTGCGCCAGACATCCTCAGACCTTCGAGGTAATCGTCGATCGATCCAAAATCCGCGTCGCCGCGGATATAGAGGATCGGAACTTCGATGCGCGCCGGGGCATTGGCCTCGGCATCCTGCTTGAACGCGCGATACCAATCAAAGCCGGCCTTAAGTGCCTCCGGCCTCGCATAGGCCTGCGTCAACGTCTCCCGCATTTCATTGGTCAATGCTTCGGGACGGCCGGCGAGCAGATCGAAGAAAAAATCGAAGTAGGCGCGTTGATGGCCCGTCACCAGCAACTCCGGTAACTCAGGCACCGCATGAAACGCAAAGTGCCAGATGCCCGGGTTTGCGACTACCTTCGTCCATGGTTGAAGGCCGGGGATAACCGTATTCATCGGCACCGCGCCGACGATGCGACCGCCATGATGGCGAGCAGCAGCGAAGGCAATCATGCCGCCCACATCGAAGCCTGCAACGACGATGGATTTGGCCCCAAGCGCCTCGGCGGCTGAAATCACAATACCGGCAAGAACCTTCTTTTCCGCCGACGGCGGAGTGCCACGCGATTCACCGATCTCCGGAAGATCGAAAGCCAGCGTAAAGTACCGCGTGCCGAGTTCATCGATCACGCCATCATAGATTTTCCTGGAATGGGGCCAGCCGTGCAGAAGGATCAAGGCCGGTCGGCGCGGATCGCCGGCCGTGGATACCGCCAGCTGCATATCGCCTGCTTCGAGGGTCTGGACGAGCATCGTCTATCCATTTTCGGGAACTCAGAAGAAAACGAAGAGCGAACGAATAGGTTGCCCCACCAGTTCAGTCTGCGTCGCTCGCCGCTGTCCGTTCTCCAACGTCTGTGCTCAAGGACCCAGCCCGCTTTCTGAGCCGGCTCGACCGTCACCAAGTGGGAGGAGGGGGCCATCCACCGGCCCTGTTGGTCCGCCTGCGGAACAAGCATTTAACCCTGGCGTTAGAATGCCGGGCGATCCCGCAACGGGCGAATGGGCAGTCGCGAAGTCGTCGCGGCGGTTTGCAATTAGGACAATGCAGGGAGATTCACATGCCGCTTACGGCCTTCGCACTCAATTGCTCGCTCAAAGCTTCGAACGACAGGGAAAAATCCTCCACCGATCGGTTGCTCGCCGATGTCCTGGCGGCGTTGATGCAATACGATGTGAAGGGCGAGATCGTGCGTGCGCTCAGCCACGATATCAAGCCCGGCGTGCTCTCCGACATGGGCGAGGGCGACGATTGGCCGAAACTCAGAAAGAAGATACTGGCGGCCGACATCTTCGTGCTCGGGCTTCCGATCTGGCTTGGCCAGCCCTCGAGTGTGGCCAAGCGCGTCCTGGAGCGGATGGATGCCTTTCTCGAGGAGACGGATGACAGAGGGCGAATGCCGGCAGCAGGAAAGGTGGCCCTGGTGGCCATCGTCGGTAATGAGGACGGTGCGCATCACTGCCACGCGGAATGCTTTCAGGCATTGAACGATGTCGGCTTCACCATCCCGGCCAATGGCGGGGTCTACTGGGTTGGCGAGGCGATGGAGGACGTCAACTATGTCGACCTGCCGGCAACTCCGGAAAAAGTCTCGGGTGCGATCGAAATGGCAGCCTCAAACGCCGCCCATCTCGCTGGATTGCTGAAAGACCGGGGCTACTCGGGCGTCTCGGGATGACCTTTGTTCGCCTAAACAACTTTGAGCGGCCAGACCTTGCAGCGTCGATGAGGTCTCAATCGGGAACAGGAAGGCTTGTAGCGAGTTCATATTCTCATCAGCCGGCGACCGCCGCTCCGTCTACACGGCGCGAAGCCGCAAACAGGAGAGCAAGTCATGGGTCTCGGCACAATTCTTATCATCATTCTGATTATCGCATTGCTTGGCGGCTTTAGTGGACTTGGCGGCGGGCCATTCTACGGCACCGGCTATTACGGGGGCGGCGGCCTCGGTCTTCTGCTGCTTATAGTCATAATCCTGGTCGTGCTCGGGCGTCTCTAGCCGAGTCTGCCATGCGGTGGCAGATTGTATCACCTGCCGCTTGCGGTTCTCTTCGGAGTTGCTTTGAATCCATAGCAGTCCGGCAATGACGGTCCGCCCTCTGGAGGGCGGACCACTCGTCGGACATATCAGGTCAAAATCAGCACGATCTTGAACGTATCCGGATCAACGATGACGATCCGACCGTCCGCAAGCACGAAATACTCGTAGCTTTCGTAAGCGGGAACGATCTTGACGATACGAGCCGGCAGCCGATGCAGCCTGACCTTGTGCCGCGGAACTTCGACGCCGACGCTGATGTCAAAATTGACATTGGACACAGGCTCGACCTTCGTCTCCCGGATAATCTGAGTGACTTGGGTTTTCTGCTCCACCGTCACGTTGTTGATGGAACCGGTCGACGTCGTATCCTGTGTCGAGGCCTTGCCCTGGGCCTGCTGGTCGGTGGTGGTGCCGGTCTTGCCCTGAGCCTGCTCGTCGGTCTGCATCTTGGTCTTGCCCTGGGCCTGCTGGTCGGTGGTGGTGCCGGCCTTGCCCTGAGCCTGCTCGTCGGTCTGCATCTTGGTCTTGCCCTGAGCCTGCTCGTCGGTCTTCAGCTTGGCTTTGCCCTGGGCCTGCTGGTCGGTGGTGCTGGCCTTGCCCTGAGCCTGCTCATCGGTCTTCAGCTTGGCCTTGCCCTGGGCCTGCTGGTCGGTGGTGGTGCCGGCCTTGCCCTGAGCCTGCTCGTCGGTCTTCAGCTTGGCTTTGCCCTGGGCCTGCTCGCCCATCTTGGAGCCGTTCTGGCAGTCAGCCTGCCCGGAAGCGCAGTTGGCGTCTGCGCCAGATTGGCTTTCGGTCTGTTGTGTCTGAGCCACCGCCGTTCCACAGCCGAGCCCGATGGCCAGCATGCTGGTAATGAGAACACGTTTCATGGGAAATCTCCCTGGGTAAGGTTCGTCCCTTCACTGGGTAGAACCAGCACCCAAAAAAAATGTTCCGAGATAGATGCGTGAGTGCTAAAAAACGACCCCGCTTGAGATCATACGATCGCGGGCGGAAGCCGCCGTTAAAGCGACCTTTTCAACCTTGGCGATTGCCCTAGCTGTCTCCTGAGAGGAGACCGACATGGCAATCTATAGTCTGAGAGTGGTCAGCTTCATTTTCGTTGCACTGGCTTTCGCTCCGGCCGCCGCGCATTTCTTCGCCATGTTCAACAAGATGAAGCTCGACGGGCCAAACTATCTGGCTGCGCAGCGCGCCTATGATGGATGGAGCCTGTTCGGCATCGTGGTGCTGGGAGCATTGCTCTCCACGGCCGCCCTGGCGATCCTGCTCTATCGAGCGAGCGCATCTTTCGGCTTGGTTGTTGTCGCCTTTCTAAGCATCGGCGCCACGCAGTTTGCCTTCTGGACGCTGACCTATCCAATCAATCAGGCGACCCGGAACTGGACTGTCCTCCCTGAAAACTGGGAGCTGCTGCGGCGCCAATGGGAGTATTCGCATGCCATCGCCGCAGGCCTCAACGCCTTGGCGTTGCTGGTGCTTTTCATATCGGCGCTTCGCCCTGCGGTGCGTTGAACGACCACGTCGTCACCAGCACGGCCAGCGGGCAGGAACCACCATGAAGCGGAATCATTGAAACGCCAGATGTCCCAGCGCGGCAGGAAAAATGAAACGGTACTATTTTGATCTTCAAAACGGTGACGGCGCGGTACCCGACGATGACGGGCAGCTGTTCGAATCCCGGGAACAAGCCAGAGCGGAAGCAATTCGTATTTTGCAGGATGTCGCCCAAGACGAAATGCCCGACTGCGATTTCGTCAAGATAACCGTCAAGGTACGCGATGAGATCGGTGCGCAGATGTTTGAGGCGTCGCTTGTTCTGACCTCCGGATGGAGCGTTTGATGTCGCAGTGCTAGCGGCGATACCGCACCGGGATTTGCACGACATTCTCCGATCCAGGCAGATCAAAGGCCATGGCCAGCTGACGTACGGAGGCCATCTCCACGATCAGTTCTTCAATCGAAAGGTCTGGCAGGCCGGTCTTCACCCTCTGCCTCACCCTGGCCGCAAGTTCATGAACCCGCACCGGGACGAAAAGCGGGCTGTCGTCCAGCAGCTTGCTGATTTCGATGACCACATCGGCGTCGATGTCTTTCGGCAATTCCCGCATGAGCGTCACCTCCAATCGAAGCAACAGCCCGCCATGTCGATGCGACGGGCGATCCGGCTTTGAGCGCCGGGCAGTGGGATCGGAGAGGGACGTGCTCGGCGCTGGCCGATAGCCTGATTCATAAAACTGCGAGCATAGGTGTGTCACGAAAAAATATCGGTACGAAATTTACCAAGCCGGTCATTCCATGCAATCCACAAGGGCCTTCCCGAAATCCGGCAGCGGCTGTTGCCGACAGAGGAGGAACAAAAAATATGGCCCGGAATTGAGACTGACGAATTGGAGGATCTAGCCATGGACAGCAGGGAAGAAAAGATCAAACGACGGGCCCATGAAATCTGGGAACAAGAGGGCCGGCCGGTAGGCCGCGAGCAGGAGCACTGGGATCGGGCCGTGCAGGAGATCGAAGCTGAGGGTTCGGAGACTGAACGTGGCCCGGTTCTGCCTGACCCGACAGTTGCGGCCGATTCCAATAGCTCGAAGCGTTGATCGGCAATCCCATGGCGTCTTGAGGACCCCGGTCGGGCAACCAAATTGGCGGAACCTCGTTTGCCGGGCATCAACCAGAGGAGGTTTCGATGAAGAGGTTCTTTTCATTCCTGGTCTTGGCCGCTGCCCTTGCGCTCGGCGCCTGCGACAACAACACCGAGCCGATGAAAGCCACCAGCAACAAGAACCCACAGGTTGATCAGGCCGCCAGACCAGGCCCCACGACTGGCGGCGACCAGCCAGCTACGGTGCCTCAGAGCAAATGAACTCCGTCTCACATTGCGACACACCTCTGCTGCGCGTCGCCTATCTCGATGGTGGACCGCAGGACGGCGCCCCGGTTGTCCTGCTGCATGGCTGGCCCGACGACGCGACGACATACGCTCGTATTTCGCCGGTCCTTCATGAAGCTGGCTTCCGGACGTTTTCCCCTTGGTTGCGAGGCTTTGGGCCGACATCGTTCCTGTCGAAAGAAACCATGCGCTCGGGCGAGATTGCCGCGATGGCGCAGGATGTGCTGGATTTTGCAGATGCGCTTGGCATCAGCCGCTTTGCAGTTGTCGGACATGATTGGGGCGCTCGGATATCCTATCTGCTCGCGTCGGTTTTTCCGGACCGCATCAAGTGCTGCGCTGCGCTGTCCCTCGGCTGGCAACCAGGCAAACCAGCAACGCCGACGCCCGAACAGGCGAAAGCATTTTGGTATCAATGGTTCATGGCGACCGCACGGGGCGCCGAGTTCGTACGAAAGAACGGCAAGGAATTCGCCAGGTATCAGTGGGACAGCTGGGGTCCATCAGGCTGGTTCGACGACGCCATTTTCGATGGCGTTGCGAGCTCGTTCGAAAATCCTGACTGGGCGGATGTGACGTTGCATTCCTATCGGGTCCGGTGGGAAGAGGCCGAGCCCGATCCGCGTTATGCCGAACTCGCCCGCCGGCAAGCAACGGTCAAGATCATCACCGTGCCGATCCTGACGCTTCACGGTGGTGACGACCGCGTTGTGTTTGCCCAGTCTTCAGAGGGGCTCGAAGAGCATTTCACCGCGTTCTACAGGCGGGTGGTGCTGGATGGCATCGGACACTTCCCGACGCGTGAGGCTTCTGATCAGGTTTCGCGAATGTTGGCTGCGTTTCTCGATAGCCATGGCAAGCGCTGAAGGAGGGGCGCCATCGACCCCATAGTAAAGACCGGAACCTGACGCATCGCCGCGCATTTCGTCTCCATGCATGACGAACCGAAATGCGGTCTCGCAATCAATCGGCAGCCAGGGAGAATTTGGATGCAAGCTTCAGGCGCAATCTCAAGACACCATGCTGGCCAGTTGGCCATAGAACCGTTTGCGGGCACGGTGACGGTACGATTTTCCGACGCCATAGTCGCTGCCACGGAACGGGCGAAAGTGCTTCAGGAAGAAGGGCATGAGCCCGTGTTCTATATCCCTTTCGAAGACATCTATTTTGACCTTTTCGAAAAAACGAACACCACCAGCCGCTCCCCTTTGAAAGGTACCGCGAGCTACTGGCGCGTCCATGCCGTGGGCAGCTCGGCTGACGATTTCATGTGGGCATACGAGACGCCTGAAACCGCGGCGCGGGCCATTGCACGTCATGGTGCATTCGATCCGGAAAAGGCGCGCATCGATGTCGAGCCCGCGGAGGACAGAAGGCATACGCCCCACGTCACGGAGTAGATTGCCCGTTCTCATCGGCGCGAGCTGAAATTCAAGGCAGCTGCTAACCGCGTGGAAACTCTTCATCAAGGATGCGTAGTGCCTCCTCGTATCTGACGGTTGATGCCCCGGCCTGTCGTGCCTGCCAGATATTGTCCGCCAGATCCGCGCGCTTCACCGGCAGCGCCAATGGATTCGATGCCGCTCGTCGCACGAACGCGAAGTAATCCTCGCCGTCCCTGCGCGACATGGCGTCGACGGCCGACGCGATCGTCGGGCCAAAACCGGCCTCTTCCAACCTGGTCCGGTCCCAGCCTTCGCCCTTTTCCAGGACGTCATGGAGATAGGCGACGACCTTCTGATCCTTGGTTTCGACCGCGTCAACGACACGCCGACAGTGCTCGATATAAGGTCGCCCGGTCTTGTCGCGCTGTGCCGCGTGGACCTCTTCGGCAATCTTGGCCGCCCGGTAAAACATGCTCATCAGGCTTCCCCTTCAGACATGGTTTCACCATCGCTCCTCGGTGTCGTGGTGCGGCAGGTCCATTCCGCAGCAAACCCAGCCAAGTCGCTGCCTCGATCCATAATTGTAGCGCGGCTCCAGGCGAGCTGGATCGTCGAACGTTCCGACATGAAGCGCGATCTCTCCCGGCGATGCGTCATAGGCGAGGCTGAGCGGCGATCCGCAGGCGGAGCAAAACCCCCTGCAGGCAATCGGCGAAGACCTGCGATAGGTCGGCGTCGCATCGGTCCAGGTCACGCTTTGGGAAGGTACCCAGGCCAGAACCGCGAACGCACTGCCGGTCGCTCGCCGGCACATATCACAATGGCAGTAATGCACTCTCGGTTCGCTTCCAACGCGGAAGCGGATCGTGCCGCAGAGACATCCTCCGCTCAGTTCCATTTTGGCGCCCCGGTTGACTTGCGGCTCCAACGCCTCTCGCGCGGTCTCATGCGAGCACCTCCATTCATCACAGCGGAAACGCCGGTCATTTGCGTCGGTTCCTGTTGGCTATCTCAGGAACCAGTGCTTGCGCGCGGCGTTGCGTGTCTTTGCTGGCAAAATGAGGAGTCAGGGAATGCTTGGCCGGTCGGAGACGCACTGATGTCGATGCCGGGGCTGGCATACGGTCCCCTGGGCGATCGATGCATGCATGTCTGCGTGGATATGCAGCGGCTGTTTGCCGAGCCGTCTCAATGGGCAACACCCTGGATCACCCGGGTTCTCCCGCAGATCGAGACGCTGGTCGAAAGACGCGCGCCGCAGACGGTCTTTACACGCTTCCTGCCAGCCAAGAAGCCGGGGCAGGGCGTCGGCACCTGGAAGCGCTATTATGAGCGCTGGGCTTCACAGACGATCGAGACGATCGGGCCTGAAATGACCGAGCTGTTGCCGTCTTTAGCCGGCTACTGCCCGCCAGCGGCGATAATCGACAAGCACATCTACTCGCCCTGGTTCGAAGGGCGCCTCAGAGCCTTCCTGGTGGAGCGCGGCATCGATACGCTCGTCATCACCGGTGGCGAAACGGATGTTTGCGTTCTGGCCACGGTGCTCGGAGCCATCGATTTCGGCTATCGCGTGGTTCTCGTCACGGACGCGCTATGCAGTTCTTCCGATGCAACCCACGACGCACTGCTGACCGTTTACCACCAACGTTTCGCGCAGCAGGTCGAGACGGTTGAGATGGAAACGGTTCTCTCGAACTGGACTTGACGTTCGCCAACTCGGCTCGGCGGAAAGTGTCCATGCTTCCTTGCGCGGTTTGGCTGCCTATCTGTTAAGAGAATAACGGACACCAGAACGGATAGCAGACGTGACGCAACGATCGGGAAGTGCTGATCTTCCACTCCATGGCGGGCGCGTGCCAAAATGGCTCGGTGACCGCATGACGCGTCTTGGCGCCGTGATGTGCGAAGCGATCATTCATCACTATGGTCGAGACGAACTGCTGCGACGGCTGGCGCATCCGTTCTGGTTTCAGTCCTTTGGTGCTGTCATGGGCATGGATTGGCACTCGTCGGGGATCACGACCAGCGTCGTGGGCGCTTTGAAGCGTGGCCTCACGCCGCTTTCCGGCGAGCTCGGCATTCATGTCTGCGGTGGTCGCGGCGCGCATTCGCGAAAAACCCCGCATGAACTCGAAGCCATCGGCCAACGCGTCGGCTTTGACGGAGCGGGCCTGGCCACCGTCAGCCGTCTTGTCGCCAAGGTCGACAGCGCCGCAGTCCAGGACGGTTTCGATCTTTACCTGCATGGTTTCATCGTCACCGATGACGGTCGCTGGGTCGTGGTGCAGCAAGGCATGAACGGTGACAGCAAGGTGGCGCGCCGCTACCATTGGCTCTCCGAGGGGCTCAAGAGTTTTGTCGACCAGCCGCATGCCGCCATCGAGGGCATCAATCAAGGCGAGATCGTCAACCTGACCGACAGGCGCGCTGACGCGTCGCGCCAAGGGCAACTGAACCTTTTGCAGGAGCTCGGACCCGATCGCATCCTGGGCGAGCTTGCGGCATTGGAGCGTTGCGCGGAGCCGAGGTGCCGGCAGGAACCGGAGCAGCCGCTGCTGCCGCATTTGGTCATGCCGGCCCATCATGACGTTCGCGAAAGCGATGTCGTCATGCATCGTCTTCACGGCAATATCGCCGCCGCCGCGGACCGCGGTCCCACCGATTTCGCCGAGCTCCTTCTGGTCCCCGGCGTCGGCGCGCGCACGGTGCGCGCGCTGGCCCTCGTTGCCGAGGTGGTGCATGGCGCGCCTTGCCGCTTTTCCGATCCCGGCCGCTTCTCGCTGGCGCATGGCGGCAAGGACAGGCATCCATTTCCAGTGCCGCTGAAGGTCTATGATGAGACGATCGGGGTTCTGAAGTCGGCCGTGCAAAAGGCAAAGCTCGGTCGCGATGAGGAAATCGGTGCCTTGAGGCGGCTCGACGATCAGTCGCGGCAAGTCGAACGATACGCAACCGGCCCCAGCCTGAAGGAAATTGTCGCGGGAGAATTCGACCAGTCGCATCTGCTTGGCGGGCGCAGCGTGTTCGGGTGGGAAGCGGCCCCGGACACAGCACCTGCTGAGCGGAGCAAGAAGGCCTGAGAACGAGCTAGAGCGGCTGGAGATCAATCGTCCAGATCGATGAGCGCGACACCGAGATCCGGGCGCTTGCTGCGGCGCAGATGGCCGGGCGCTTCCACCAGGGTGATTTCGAGCGTTGGCCGAACGATGCCATCAAGCAGATGTCCACCCCGGGTGGTGCCATCGCTCAATCCCAGCACCGCATGGACGTGCAGGCTGGGCTTATCGTCATCACCCAGTGCGACATCGCCGATCGCGCTCAGAACCTCGCACTGTTCGTCGATAGGGATTTTGCGGTAGGTCTTCGCGTCCGGATCAAACCAGCCCACGGTGGCTTTTTCGAAAGCCCCTATGGCGGTCAGGGACGCGCTGCCGATCTTCTGGTCGACCGCGAAGGCGGTCAGTGCCGCGAACGCTTCTTCGCGCGGGTCGAGCACCAGGACAAATGTCCTTTGTCCGCCGATCTCATTGACGAGCTGCGATTTCATCCCTGTCCTTCCATCGTTCGGCCCCATTGAGCGCCGCCGTCAGATCAATGGGCGCGGTGTTCCGCATTGCGCTTGCGGGTCGCTGCAGCTTTCTTTGCCGATTCCGATCGGCTTGCGGCAGACCGTGATGCCGATGCCTTGCCGCCGCTTTTGCCGCCTTTGTGCGCCGCCGGATGGCCCGTGTGTTTGCCGCGGCCCGAACCGCCTTCCTTCTTGCCACCGCCATCGTCCTTGTTGACGGTTGCCCATGCGCGCCGCTCTGCCTCCTTGTCGGAAACCCCGCGCTTCTCATAACCTTCGGCAATGTGGTCGGCTTTACGCTCCTGCTTGTCAGTGTACTTCGATTTGTCGCCTCGTGGCATGGCCAGCTCCTCCTGTTGAACAAGGGCTGAACGTCGACTCGACGCGCTGGTTCCAACGGAAGTTCGCGAAGCCGAAGCCGCATGGCGGGGCAGCGCCATACACCGCCGCGGCGCGAGCTAACGCTTTTCGGGCCGGGGAGAGCGCAGCAGCAAGGCGAGGGGAACGAGCAGTGCGGTCGCTACCGCGCAATACCGAAAGACATCGATATAGGCGAGCAATGAGGCCTGCCGCGCTATCAACTGTCCTATCCAGCCGACCGCCTGCTGTTTTGCGTCGATCATCGGCGACCCTTGAGCCACGAAGTGCTCGGTCGCCTGACGCAGAACCTGCTGGTAGGTCGGTGACGACTGTGCCGTGTGGCCGACGAGGTTTGCCTGATGGATTTGCGCGTTCTGGGCTATCACTGTGTTGGACAGCGACACGCCGATGCTTCCGCCGATGTTGCGGGCAACGTTGATGAGTGCCGACGCCTGGTTCGTCTGCTGCGGAGCAAGACCGACGTAAGCCGCCGTCGAGATGGGGATGAACAGGAACGGCAAACCGATCATCAGGAAGATGCGCGCGAAAGCAAAGAAGCCGAAACTGACGTCCGGGGTGAGCGATGTCATATGCCAGAGCGCGACAGCGACGACGGACATGCCTGCCATGATCAGGTATTTGGGCTGGACGATGGCGCCGGCAAATCCGGAAATCGGCATAAGCATCAACATTGCGATGCCACCTGGCATCATCGACAGGCCCGACAGGGTGGCCGTATAGTTGAAGGCGGTCTGCTGCAGTTGCGGCATCAACTGGGTGGTGCTGAACAGCACGGCGCCCACTGCCATCATCACCAGGAACGATGTGCCGAACTGGCGGCTGAACAGCAGGCGGACGTCGACGATCGGATCGCGGTGACTGAATTCCCACGGGATCAGCAGCAGAAATGAGACCGCCGAAATCGCCGCGAAGGTCACGATGAAACCTGATGCGAACCAGTCGTTGCGCTGGCCCTCATCGAGAAAGATCTCCAGGCAGCCGAGTGCCGTGGCGACCAGGATGAAACCGACCCAGTCTATTCTGAGGCCGCCCTTCAACCGTTCCTGCCGTTCGCGCTCGAGCACATCAGGCTCGACCACCAGCCACTGCACCAAGGCAAGCGACATGATGCCGAACGGGACATTGATGAAGAATATCCAGTGCCAGGAGAAATGGTCGGTCAGCCAACCGCCGATGGTCGGCCCGACTGTCGGTGCGACGATGACGGCAATGCCGTAAAGAGCAAATGCCTGGGAGCGTTTTTCGGGTGGAAAGGTGTCGGCGAGAATGGATTGTTCGCTGGGTGCCATGCCGCCGCCCCCGAGGCCTTGCAGGATCCTGAAGACGATGAGCATTTCCAGATTGGGCGCCAGGCCGCACAGCAGCGACGCTATGGTGAAGATCGCCACGCAAAGCATGTAGTAACGCTTGCGGCCGATGACGCTGGCCAACCAGCCGCTAACCGGGATGATCACGGAATTCGCGACCAGATAGGTGGTGATCACCCAGGTGCTTTCGTCCATCCCGGCCGCGAGGCTGCCGGCGATGTTGCGCAGCGCCACGTTGGCGATCGAGGTGTCGAGCACCAGCATGAAGGTGGCGATCGAGACGACGACTGCGATCAGCCACGGATTGCGCCCGCCGGCGGCGGACCGGGTTTCGCTCCGTTCACCAGCCATTTCGACGGCGCTCATCTCACCTTGACTGTCGGCACCACCGACAGGCCTGGACCCAGCAGCACGCCCGGCGGTCGGTCGAAGACGATCTTCACGGGCACGCGCTGCACCACCTTGACGAAGTTGCCGGTGGCATTCTCGGCCGGCAGCAGGCTGAAGGCGGTGCCACTGCCCGCCTGGATGCTGTCGACGCGGCCGTGGAAGTTCTTTTCGGGATAGGCGTCGATATCGATGTCGACGGGCTGTCCCGGCCGCATCAGATCAAGCTGGGTCTCCTTGAAATTAGCCTTCACCCAGACCTCGTCGGGAACGAACATCATCAGCACCTGACCAGGCTGGGCGTAGGTGCCCTTGGCGGCCGTGATACTGGTGGCGCGACCGGCGACAGGCGCGGTTATGATGGTGCGCGACAGCATGGTGCGGGCCTGCTCCTGGCTGGCCTTGGCTTGATTGAGCTTTGCTTGCGCGCTCTTGGTCTGTGCTTGCAGAACAGTGACCTGGCTTTTCGCGGCTGCCACGTTTGCTCCGGCGCTGTCGAGGGCGGCCTGGTCCTGGCGCAGGGTAGAAGCGGCCTGTTCCGCCTGCTGTTGGGTGGAGGTTCCCTTGGCCAGCAGCTCACGGTTGCGCTTGTCCTCCGCTTTGGCAAACTCGAGCGCGGCCTGGGCCTGCGCCACCTGCTTCTGTGCCGCATCGATCTTGGCGTTTTGTGCTTCGATCTGTGCACCGACATCGACGATCTCGGCCTGCGCCGAGGCCACACCGGCGTCGGCTTCCGCCAGGCTTGCCTGATAGTCGCTGTCGTCGATGCGCAAGAGCACGTCGCCGGCTTTCACAGACTGGTTGTCGGTGACCGCGACATCGGTGATACGACCCGATATCTCGGCACCGATCGTCACCGTGCGGGCGTCGATGAAAGCATCGTCGGTCGATTCATACTGACGCGCGTCCAGCCACCACAAGACCAGCCCTACGGCAATCAACAGCACTGCGAGCAGGATGGCGATCGATATGTAAGGGTGCCGCCGAGGGAAGCTCAGCAGGCTGGGCTTTGGTTCTCTGGCCTGCTTGTCCTGCTTGTGCTCCTGACCGTCGGCCTGACCGGCGTCTTTCCGGTGTTTTGGCGACGCGTCTGAGGTGGCCCTGCGTGGCGCGGCGTGCGTGTCGCCGGTTTCAGGTTCTTCGGTTTGGGTTTTCGCGTCCACGGGAGAACTTCCAGGAGTTTTGACCGTGGCCAGTCAACGACAACTGGTCGTAAAAGGTTCCTGGCGACCGGGCACGGTTTCGCGCCTGGCGGAATTGGTTCAGCCGATTGCCAACCTGACCACGATGGCCAGGATCACGATACCGACCAAGCCTGCTATGAAGATAACCCGACGCGTGCGCGTTCGCAGGATGATCTCGCCCTGTCTCGCCTGCTCCGCAGAGAACACAGGTCCATTGTCATCGTCCTTGTCATGCCGACCATCGCTCATGATCGCCTCCTTCCGGCCCTTGGCACAAACCGGCTCTTGGCACACAACCATCGCCCGACAGGTGAGGTTCCGGTTACATCGAACCTGCCACAGAAAAAGGAATCACAGGCTCGTGAGGAGGGAACTTTGTCCTCCGCGACTGGTTTGGGCCGCTTGAGACCCAGCCAGCCCGGAGCCAGCCATGTCCGATGCCAAGATGTCCAGTGGCCTGAGCAGACGCATGTTCATGACGGCCTCTGTTTCGGCGGCGGCGGCGATGCCGCTTGTGAATTCCCCGACGAGAGCTGCCCAGCCAGCGTCCGAAAAGCCAGCCGAACCGCGCGACTTGTCGGCGGTTTCAATGCGTATCAACAAACAGACCTACAATCTCGCGCTCGACAATCGAACCAGCCTGCTTGACGCTCTGCGCGACCACGTCGGCCTGACCGGCACCAAGAAAGGTTGCGATCACGGTCAGTGCGGCGCCTGCACGGTTCTGATCGATGGAAAGCGGGTACTGTCCTGCTTGAGCTTTGCCGTCATGAACCAGGGGCGGGAGATCACAACGGTGGAAGGCCTGGCCTCGACGGACGGGGAACTGCATCCGGTCCAGCAGGCCTTCGTCGACCACGATGCCTTTCAATGCGGCTATTGCACACCGGGTCAGATCATGTCCGCCATCGGTTGCATCAACGAAGGCCATGCGGGGTCGGAAGATGACATTCGCGAATATATGAGCGGCAATCTGTGTCGCTGTGCGGCCTATCCCAACATCGTTGCGGCGATCGTCCAGGCGCGCGACGAGATCAGGAGGGCCTAGGATGCGCCCCTTCGTTTATGAAAGACCAACCAGCGTCTCCGCTGCAATCGCCATGGCATCCCGTGTCGATGCCGTGCGCGTTCCGCCAACCGGCGCCGACACGCAATTCATCGCCGGCGGCACCAATCTGGCCGACTACATGAAGCTCGGTGTCGCGCGGCCGGACCGACTGCTTGACCTCAACACTCTTGCCGAGCCAGCCTTGCGGCAGATCAGGATAAACGATGACACGATCCGGTTTGGTGCACTGGTCCGCATGGGTGAAGCAGCCGACAACGATGACGTCCGGCGGCGTTGCCCGGCCCTTGCCGACAGCCTGAAATTCGCCGCCAGCGGTCAGCTTCGCAACATGGCGAGCCTGGGCGGCAATGTGCTGCAACGTACGCGCTGCGAGTATTTTCGAGAGATTTCCTGGCCGTGCAACAAGCGCGAACCCGGCTCCGGTTGCGCTGCGATGGAAGGGTCCAATCGCCAACACGCCGTGCTGGGTACGAGCGATGCCTGCATCGCCACGTATCACGGCGATTTCGCGCAGGCGCTGGTTGCGCTCGATGCCACCGTCGAGATCGAAGGTCCGCGGGGGAGGCGCACGCTTGCATTTGCCAAGCTGCACAAACGGCCGGGCGACACGCCCGACATCGAGACGGATCTCGCCGCCGACGAGCTCATAACCACCATCGAAGTGCGGCTCGAACGGTGGAGCAGCCGGTCGCGCTATCTGAAGATTCGCGATCGCGAATCCTACGCGTTTGCGTTGGCGTCCGCGGCTGTTGCGCTCGACATGGAGGGCGAGACGGTAAGGAGTGCGCGCATTGCGCTTGGTGGTGTGGCGACGGTGCCGTGGCGGGCGCGCGAAGCAGAGGACGCGCTACAGGGCAAAGTGCTTGACGAAGCCGCGGCGCAAGAGGCTGCCGAGGCTGCCTTCGCCGATGCCAGACCGCGCGAGCATAACGCATTCAAGATACCGCTCGGCAAGCGCACGCTGGTGCGGGCGCTGCTCGAAACCCGGGATATGAAGGGCTGAGCCATGAACCAAGCTGCACCCGCCCCCAGGGAAAACCAGGGCGATCCGGTTGTCCGCATTGACGCCCGGCTAAAAGTTACCGGACAGGCCGGCTATCCCGCCGACATCGTCACGGCCAACGTCGCCTACGGTGCCCTTGCCACCAGCAGCATTGCCCGGGGCAAGGTTTCGGGACTTCACACGAAAGACGCCCGGGCCGTACCCGGTGTGCTGGACATCGTCACCTATGACGATATGGACAAGACCGACACGCCGAAATTCGGCAACACCGGCGCAAGTTCGATCGGGCCGTTGCACGACAAGACGGTTTTTCACGACGGTCAGATCATCGCTCTGGTGGTTGCCGAGACCTTCGAGGCGGCGGAGGAAGCCGCAATGTTGATCCGCGCCGACTATGAGGACGAACGGCCCGCCGCCAGCTTTGATTCCAAGGGCGTGAAGATGGAGCCGGCTGCCGGCAAAAACCCTATGTTCAAGGAGGATGCGAAGGCCGGTGATTTCGATGCCGCCTGGGCGGATGCGACGGTAAAGATCGACGAAAAATATTCGACGCCGACCCAGCATCACAATCCGATCGAACTGTTTTCGACCACCGCAATATGGCAAGGCGACCAGTTGACCATACACGAGCCCAGCCAGAACGTTACCGGCTGGAAGGTGGAACTGGCACGCCAGCTGAAGCTCGATCCGGCCAATGTGCGGATCGTCAGTCCCTATATCGGCGGTGCCTTCGGCTCCAAGGGGCCGATGACGGCACGCACCGCTATCGTTGCCGTCGCGGCGCGACGCATTGGCCGCCCGGTTCGCTGCGTCGTCAATCGCATGCAAGCCTTCGGTACGCAGACCTATCGCGCCGAAACGCGGCATCGGATCCGCATGGGCGCCGGCAAGGACGGCCGCATCACGGCGTTCGGACATGAGGCCTGGGAGGTGACGTCACGCCCTGACCCTTATGTCGTCGGCGGCACGTCCGCCACCGCGCGCATGTACAATTACGGCGCCGTTCTGACGCATGTTTCGCTGGTTCATGCCGACCGCAACACGCCTGGCTACATGCGATCGCCGCCGGAGACGCCTTATGTCTACGCGCTGGAAAACGCCATGGACGAAATGGCTGTGGCCCTCGGCATGGATCCTGTCGAGTTTCGTCGCATCAATGAACCGGAGAAGGAGCCCATCGGAGGCAAGCCATTTTCCAGCCGCTCACTCATCAAGTGCTACGACCAGGCGTCGGAGGCCTTTGGCTGGTCGAAGCGCGATCCCAAGGTCGGCTCTATGCGCGACGGCGACTGGCTGGTCGGGATGGGCTGTGCGACGGCGATCTATCCGACTGCCGCCGCGCCCTGCGCGGCCCGGGTTCGTCTCACCGCCGACGGCGAGGTTCGGATCCAGTGCGGCTCCCATGAAATCGGCACCGGCGTTCGCACCATCGCCGGCCAGATGGCGGCCGAAAGACTGGGCATCGGCATGGACAAGATCAGCGTCGAGATGGGCGACAGTGCCTTGCCGCCGGCTCCCGTGTCGGGCGGATCGATCTCGACCGCCAGTGTCTGCTCGGCGGTCATGAAAGCCTGCGACGCGATACGCGGAAAGCTGTTCGCCGCCGCTGCGGGCAGGGGGGCTCCGCTGGCCGGTTCGGGCAATGCGAAGCTGGACTTGAAGGACGAAGAGGTCGTCACCGAGACCGGCAAGTCCGCAAAGCTGGCTGATGTCTTCAAGGCTATGCAAGTCGGCGCCATCGAGGAATATGCCGAGTTTGCGCCGAAGGGTTCTTCGCCTGAAGCCCTCAGCAAACTCTATGCCGGACAGTCGGAATTTCATGGTGGAGAGAACGACGAAGATTCGGTCAAATATGCCTTTGGCGCCGAGTTCGTCGAAGTGCGCATCAACAGCTATACACGCGAAATCCGGGTCCCGCGCATCGTCGGGGCCTTCGCCGCCGGGCGCATCATGAACACGCGCACCGCGCGCAGCCAGCTGATGGGTGGCATGATCTGGGGCATCGGCCAGGCGTTGCACGAGGCGACGGAAATCGATCAGCGACACGCGCGCTACGTCAACCGCGACCTGCAGGACTATCTCGTACCGGTCAACGCCGACATCAAACAGGTCGACGTTATCCTGGTCCCCGAAATCGACCATCAGGTCAACCCTGCCGGCGTCAAGGGTTTGGGCGAACTCGGCAATGTCGGAACGGCTGCTGCCGTGGCGAGTGCCGTCTATCATGCCACCGGCAAGCGCATTCGCGATCTGCCGATCAGAATAGACGATTTGATAGGCTGACGATCAAGAGTTCTGGACGAAGCATGGAACTCGTAACCCATAAGAAATTCAAAAACGGAAAGTTGATGCCGTGGGGAAAAGGCACGGTCGTCTCCGGAGCAAGGGGATTTGTCTACCTTTGCGGAAATACGGCAACCGCCGAAAATTATGATCCGACCGGAAAGAGAGGAGGGGGATTCACTGGCGATGCGGCGGCACAGTGGCGCGCAATTCTGGCGAACATCAAATCAGATCTGGAAGAACTCGGCAGCGCGCTCGACTATCTCATCCGGCTGACCTTCTTCATCAAGGGGCCATTTCCCGATGGCGGCGTTCTGAGTTCACCCAATTTTCGTCTCGACGTACTGGACGAGTTCTTTGCCGAGCATTGCCCGAAGCACTGCAGCTATAACAACCCGCCGCCTTCGGAGGTGATCGGAGTTGCAGCGCTTGCGCAAGCCGACATCGTCGTTGAAATTGTTGCGGTGGCGGCGTTGCCTGACTGAAGAATTTCGCATGCAGCGCTGGCTTGATTGACTTGGCTCTCGCGTGTCACTCCGGGGCTGTGGCGGGAGCCGTGTAACGGCGGCGCACGGCATCAAGCACCCGCTTGCGGCTCTCCTCCGCCGACAGGGTCTTGTCCTCTTCCGCCTGGGCGGTTTCGCGCGCCAGATCCTTGTCCCTGATCTGATGTCGAAACCATTTGGAATAGTCGCCGGTGCGCAAATGAAACTCCCAGGTCTTGTCATCTATGCCCTCGGCGATCTGAGCGAAGATCATCAGATTGTGAGCCCTGAGATTCATCGCATTCTCAGGGCCATGGAAATAGAAGCTGCCGGCTTCGTCGAGCTGGCCTTCGGCATATTTCCGGCTGTGCCGCTTGAGTGACTGACGTGGTTCGACCACTTTGACCGTCTTGACTTTTTTGCCTGCCTGCGGCCGCCAGAACAGCACGCGCGCACCTTTCGGGCTGGGGATGACTTTCGGCGGCTCAATGCCGGTTTCACGGCAGAAGACCTTCACGACGTCCTTTGCCTTGGGGCCAAGCGCAATGATGGCTGTCACCAGGCGCAAGGCGTCTGTCGAGATCGCCTCGGGGTGAACGGTGATCAGGATTGTGCCAGGCAATTCCAATGAAAGAACCGCCCGCGTATCGTCGCGCCGCTTGGGCAGAAGATGATGCGCTTCATCGATCACGAGCCAGTGCGGTCTCGCGGTGCGCCGGCGGAAACTGCTGAGGCCAGGCAGCAGGTCGGCAAAGAAATCCGGCCTCTCGTCGACCCGCAGGGCCAGTCCATTGACGACTATATTGCTGTCGGCCTTGGCGATCAGATCCAGCACTTGCGCCTTTGTCGGCGCGCTTGAGCCGTCTCCCAGGCGAACGGCGCCTTCGAGGCCATCATAGTCGCCTTCGGGATCGAAGACACAAAACTGAAAGCCGCTTTCGACGAAGCGTTCGGTCAGCGCGGTGGCCAAGGTGGATTTACCGATACCGGAACTCCCGGCAATGAGGATCGTGTCGCTCGGCGACAGGTAGGTATCATCGCCGCCAGATGATCCAAGAACGATGCCGTCATGGCGCTTCGGCACTATCGCGTGATCACGCTTTATCAGCTTTGCGATCAGTTGCTCCACGCCTTTGCCTCGGGCGCCAGGCATGATCAGGTTGGCTGTATCCTTGACCGCCGGAATTGCATTGTCGACGGCGACGCTGCAGCCACAGGCTTGCAGGAACGCATGATCGTTCTCGGCGTCGCCGACGCCGACGACGTTGTGCGGCGAAAGTCGAAGGTCCTGAAGGGCCGCGGCGAGCCCGGTGGCTTTGTTGATGCCGCTCGGCAGGATCATCACCGCGCCCTTGTTGAAGATGATTTCCAGTTCGAGACCCATCTTCTTGATGACCTCAAGCACGGTCGCTTGATGCGGTTCCCAGGTCGCGACGATCGATCGTCCGACCGAAAGCGGCTTGACGCCCTGCCTCTTCAACCTGGCGACGAATTTGGGCTCGGGCGGCGGGGCGATCACCCGCTCTTCCTCGCTGGCCGGCGTGTAGATCATCGCGCCATTCTCAGCGACGACCTTGTCGAAGAGGCTAAGCTCGGGAAAGACGCCCTTGAGATCGGGCAGCTCACGCCCGGTGACGAGAACCAGCTTGCGGCCGCTTTTCTTGAACCGCTCAAGCGCAGTGAGCGTTTTCTTGGCGACGACCCCATCATGAGCCAGCGTGCCGTCATAGTCAGTCGCCAATGCAATGAAATACATTCCGCCAACCCTTCTCGGTTCCGATTGCTCTGCGACTAGAACGTGTGATCGAGACAAAGGCTCCCCACCGACCGGATCGCAGGCCTTGGAGAAGGGGGAACGGGTCCGCCCTCGGAAATCAGGAACTCCTTCGGTGCCGGCACGTTGACCAGACAAGCCGGGAACCGTCCCGGTCTTTGTTGGCGGCGCAAACCCCGTCGCCGAAATCCACACCAAGCGCAATGAAAGGTAAGGCCATGGGCTTCTTTTCGAAGGACATAAAGACACTCGACGATCTCTTCGTGCACACGCTGCGCGACATCTATTACGCCGAAAAGCAGATCGAGAAAGCGCTGCCGAAGATGATCGACAAGGCAACCGACCCGCAATTGAAAGCCGGATTTGAAAAGCACCTCGATCAGACGAGAGGCCATGTCGAGCGCGTCGAACAGGTGTTTGAGTTGCATGGCGTCAAGGCCAAGGAGGTCAACTGTCCGGCAATCGACGGCATTCTCGAGGAGGCCGACGACGTGAGCGGTGACGTCGATGACAAGGAGGTTCTCGATGCGGCGCTGATTGCTTCGGCGCAGGCCGTCGAACACTACGAGATGACGCGCTACGGCACGCTCATCGCCTGGGCAAAGCAGCTTGGCCGCACCGACTGCGCCAATGTGCTGGCCAAGAATCTCAAGGAAGAACAGGCGACAGATCGCAAGCTAACCGAAATGGCGGAAAGCAAGATCAACCTGCAGGCAGCCGAATAAGGCTGCAATCCGGCCGGCTGGTAACTCGGCCGGCCGGATTGCCGGTAGGTTCCATCCCGTCAGCGAGACGGGTCGACGCCCAGTGCCGCTGATTGCTTGCGCAGCGCCTCACCGTCATCCTGCGGCACATGCCGAGCAGACCCTGCGGTTTCCGTGTAGATGCGATACGCTACACAAGCGAACGCCACCATGAAAAGCAGACGGCCCATCCATCCTACTCCTTCGTTGCGGACTTCGTTTCGGCCATCCTCAGTACCCTCCGACGACGGGCAAGATTTCGCCGGTGATGTAGCTCGAGCAATGCGGCGAAGCGAGGAACACATAGGCCGGCGCGAGCTCTTCCGGTTGCGCTGGTCGTTTCATTGGCGTGTCCGCGCCGAATTTCGAGACGTCGTCAGCTTCCTTGTCCGACGGATTGAGCGGCGTCCACACCGGACCCGGTGCTACCGCATTCACCCTTATGCCCCTGCCGATGAGATTGCCCGACAGGGCCCGCGTGAAAGCATGGATGCCGCCCTTGGTCATCGAATAGTCGACCAGCTGTTTTGAACCGTCGATACCGGTTACCGAACCGGTGTTGATGATCGCCGAACCGGGTTTCATGTGCGGCACCGCTTCCTGCGCCATATGAAAATAGCCGTAAAGATTGGTCTTCAACGTCGTGTCGAAATGTTCTTCGGTGAGCTCGCCGAAGTCGCTGGAATGGATCTGGAACGCAGCATTGTTGACCAGCACGTCGATGCGGCCGAATTTTTCAACGGTCTCCATGACCGCCTTGTGGCAGTGGCTGCGTTCGCTGACATCGGCCTTGACCAGGAGGCAGCGTCGTCCCTCCTTTTCCACCGCGGATTTGGTCTCTTCAGCGTCCTTGTCCTCGGCCAGATAGACGATCGCGACGTCGGCGCCCTCGCGGGCGAACAACACCGCCACCGAGCGGCCGATGCCCGAATCGCCGCCCGTGATGAGCGCTACCTTTTGGTTGAGTTTTTTCGATCCGAGATAGTAAGGCGCATCGTACAGCGGCGCCGGCTCTATGGCCCATTCATGTCCCGGTTTGGGCTGATGTTGCTCAGGGAAGGGGGGCTCGGGATATTCGCGGGCGCCAGCCTGCATGGCGCCTTGAAGCTTCCCATCGCCTTTCGATTTGTCCTTGGCATCGATGCCACGTTGGATATGGCGCTGCTTGGCCGCTTCACCGGCTATTTCCGACTTCATCTGCATGATCGTCTCCTTGGCTTGGAGAGAAAACAACGCATGTCGGCCAAAAAGGTTTGCGCAAAAGATCGACTGCAGAGAGGATTCCGACCAGCGGTTGGCAATGCGTGGCGACGACATCGCCAACTGCAACAATTCAGCTGCAATGCAGCCGCACCAGCCACCGCCGCGATGGGATCGAGCATCTGGGGCTTGCCCGCTGCCTGCGCCGCCTTGGCGGCGAGCCCAACGTGATGATGTGGACTGGGAAGCTCTTGCGTCGCGTGCGCAAAGCAGCGCCATCCGGTCTGCTCCGGGCGGAGCGCCGGAATTCTATCTTGGCGAGAGGCCGTCGAGCAGGAAGTCGAGGCCTCTTCGGAAGGCGCCATCCCAATCGTTGTCCAACAGCAGACGAGAGCGTTCGATTGTCGGGTAGTGTTCGCTGAGATGTGTAAGACGCTGCTGTGCGGCTGCCCTGTCTTCTTCCGAGAGATCGAAGCTTGCCCGGGTGAGGGTGGCGCCCATCACATAGTTCCAGAGCGACCATATCGCGGCGTTCAGATCCGCGTCCGCAACACCGGCTCTGGACAAGGTCTTGCTCAGCATTTCCAGGCGACCGAGAATGTTCCGGCCGAGCGCCCGGCGCGGCAACAGCGATGCCGACCAAGGATGGCGCAACATTCTGGCGCGCCAGTCTTCGAGCATATGAACGACGTCTCCGCGCCAGTCCGGAGACTCACCTGTTTCAGGCGATCCGCGATGTTCGAGCACCGAATCGACTGCTAGATCAAAGACATCCTCCTTGTTGTCGACGTGCCAATATAGGCTCATCACACCCGAGCCGAGGCGATCGGCCAGCCGACGCATTGTCAATCCGTCTATGCCCTGGGCGTCCAGCAGTTCCACCGCGGTCGCCACGATACGCTCTCGAGACAGCGGCGGCTCGCTGCTCGCTTGCTGCACGGGCTGGAGCGACACGCTTATCCGTTGATCCCCTTTGCTCCGGGCGCCGCTGCGTTTGGCTATCATCCGTCGTCCTCGCTTTTTCAGGACATCGATTTTGACCGGCAACGCGACAAATGTCGATCTTGAACGATTGACTCGTACGACGTACCATACGATGACTCGTACATCGCACGATTCACGTAGCGATTAGGTTAAAGTTCAATCTGCAGGCGCCAGGGTAGGTTGCTCGCAGGCTGCGGAGCCAAGCGAAAAACCATGTCACGCGCAATCAAGCATCTGCTTATCGGAGGGCTAATCATCATGACCATTGCAGTCCCCACTGCGTCGCCGGCGAACGAGTTCAAGCTGACTATTGTCAATCCACAGGCGCTCTACGACCCGTCGCCGAATGGCTACAGCACCGCCGTAATCGCACCGCTCGGAGCTCGGATCGCCTACATCTCCGGGCAGGGCGGCCAAGACAGCACAGGAACCTTGTCACCGGATTTCGCCGTCCAGGTGAAGCAGGCCTACGCAAATTTGCATGCTGCGCTTGAGGGCATCGGCGCCAAGCCGGATCAGGTGGCGAAGCTCACGGTCTTCGTGGTCGACCACGACATGTCCAAGCTCGAGGTGTTGACCAGGAACGTCAAGGACATGTTCGGCGAGGCGCTGCCGGCGCAGACTCTGGTTCCCGTTCCCAAGCTTGCAATCGATCCCATGCTTTTCGAGGTGGAGGCCACCGTTATTCTGGAATAGTCGCTCCGATTGACCCGATCGTTCGAACAAAGAGTCGAGCGCGCTGCCGACGGCTGCGCGCTCACAATGTCGAGCGGATGTTTCCAAGCCTCACGTGTTTCCAGGCTGAAGCCTCCAAGGGAACTGGAAAGTGAAGTCGGGGACCGCCGCATCCATGCCGCTCGCCGTATCCAAAAGTCGCATAAGATAGATTATGGAACTAATGCATGGGCCAAGAACTGTAAATTGCCGCTGGTTCTCATAGGCTTGAGCCGATTGTGGCGTATTGCCTTGAGCGGATCGCCAACGCTAGGCTGTCGAAATGAAGATGGCAAACAGCGAGATCGAAGCGGCAATCGAAGTGTTCGTGCATGGCTTCAGCGCTGATAGGAGCCGCACCTTTCCTTACGAGGCCAGCCGCGTTGGACCATTGTGGTTGATGCGCGATGCCGAACGCAAGAATCCTCGCGATTACCGCGGCGAAGAATGGGTCGTCCATGACGTCGCCGCTCAAGAGACCGATGCCGTCGTGCGGCAGCATGCACGGCCGGGCTTTGCCATTTCCGTTGTGATCGCGAACGACGATCCGGACGGGCCGACACGAACCGCCTACAAAGCTCTCGGCTACCGGCTGCTGCGGACCGAAGGCTTTTTCGTCCACCGATTGCACCGGATTCCGAACCCGCCATCGATTGCTTCGGTCGAACGCGTGCAGACGGCCGAACGGGCGGCACAGTTGGGAAAGATCATCCGCAGGCAGCCGATCCCAGACGATTTGCTCGGCGACACCGCGCCGTTCCGCCAGTATGTGGCAATCGACGGCGCCGACATCGTTGGGCGCGTTCGCAGCCTGGATGCCGTGGGAGCCACCTGGTGTTCGAGCATGTATGTCGAGCCGTCGCACCGGCGTCGCGGCATTGGTCAGGCTTTGATATCGAAAATGTTGCACGACGATCGCGCGCGCGGGTCAAGGTACTCGGTGCTGGCAGCAACCCATGCCGGGGCGCTGCTTTATCCCCGGATGGGCTACGAGCGGATCGGAACGCTGCTGATATTTGCACCAAGGAGCCGAAAGCCCTCATGAAGCTCTATTCGCATCGTGCTGATTCATAAGGGATTTCTATAACCATGCCGTCATAGGCGGGTTCGACATTGGCTGGTGTCTCGGCCATCACCGAGACGTAGTCGAGCGGCACGTGCATATGTGTCAGCACCGCATGTATCGGCGCCAGCCGCTGGATCCATTCGAGCGCTTCGCCAAGTGACAGATGACTTGGATGCGTCCGGTACTGCAGCGCGTCGATGATCAGCACGTCGAGGTCGCCCAGCCGTTCGGCGGTGGGTTCCGGAAAGTCGCTGATGTCGGGGCAATAGGCGAGACCGCCAATGCGGAAACCGAGCGATACGATGTCGCCGTGGATCTGCGGCAGCGGCTCGAGGGTGAGGGTACCCCCCTCTCCTTCGACGACCACCGGCCTGGTGTGCTCGATGAGATGCGGCCTGACGATCGGCGGATAGGAACTGCCTTGCGGCGTCTCGAAACAGTATCCGAACGCTTCCCGCAGCCGAAGCATCGTCGCCCTGTCGGCATGGACGTCGATGAGCTGGCGCTGATCGAGGACGAAACCGCGCAGATCGTCGATGCCATGGATATGGTCGGCATGCGGGTGGGTATAGACGACCGCATCGACACGTTTAACGCCGGCCAGCAGCATCTGCTGCCGAAAATCCGGCCCCGTGTCGATGACGACAGTCGTTCGGCTGCCGTTCGCCGCGATCCGCTCGACGAGCGCGGCGGCACGGGTGCGCCGGTTCCTGGGGTTGTCGGGGTCGCAATTGCCCCAATCGCCGGTGATGCGCGGCGTACCTGGGGACGAGCCGCAGCCGAGAATGGTGAGGCGCAGCCGGTCAGTCATCGTTCAGGCACTTTGCTCTGCAGGCCGCGGCATCTTGCCGAACAGCCGGAAGAAATTATCTGTGGTCAGATCGGCGATTTCAGCTTCGCTTACCCCGATCGTTTCGGCCAGCACCTTGGCGGTATGGGCGACATAGGCGGGCTCGTTGCGTTTGCCCCGAAACGGCACGGGCGCCAGATAGGGCGCATCGGTTTCGACCAGCAATCGGGCATGCGGGACATCGGCGGCAATGGCACGCAACTCAGCTGAATTCTTGAAGGTCAGGATGCCCGAGAACGACACGTAGCCACCGAGAGCGACGCCCACCTCGGCAAGCCGGCGCCCGGAAGAAAAGCAATGCAGGATGAAGGGGAAGGCGCCCTTCCCTGTTTCGTCCTCGAGAATATCAGCCATGTCGGCATCGGCATCGCGCGAATGGATGACCAGCGGCAGCCCCGTTTCACGGGCGGCGGCGATGTGATTGCGAAAGCCTTGCGCCTGTGCATCGCGTGGCGCCTTGTCGTAAAAATAGTCGAGACCGGCCTCGCCGATGGCCACTACTTTCGGGTGCGCGGATAGCCGCACAAGCTCCTCGACCGTGATATCCAGTTCTTCGGCCGCATTGTGCGGATGAGTGCCGACAGAGCAATAGACTTCGTCGAAAGTTTCAGCGATCTCAAGTACTTGCGGAAAACGCTTCACGCGTGTCGAGACCGTCACCATACGGCCAATTCCGGCGGCTAAAGCGCGGGCGACGATGGCCGCCCGCTCCTCGGCGAAATCTGGAAAATCCAGATGGCAGTGGCTGTCGACGAGCATCAGATGTTCGCGTCCGGCTGTTCGACATAACGCGGAAACACGCCTTCCGGCACCGGCAACGCAGTGCCGGGCACAAGCGCGTGATCCGCGTGGACATGCACGAAATCGCGGCTCTCCGCCGGCACCGCCAGCAGGTCGAGCAGTTTCGCGGCCGAGCCCGGAGTGAAGGGCTGACACAGCACCGCCACGCGGCGCACGACTTCGGCGGTTGTCCACAGCACCGTTTCCATGCGCGCCGGGTTGGTCTTCTTCAGCGCCCATGGTGCCTCGCCGGCGAAGTAGCGATCGGCTTCCGCCACCACGCCGAAGATCGCTGCCAGCGCCAGATGGATGCCCTGCTCGGCGACCGCCTTGCGCGCGGTGTCGAGCGCGGCGGCGGCCTGATCCAGGATCGCTCTGTCTGCATCCGTCAGCTCGCCGCGCTGCGGCACCACGCCGCCGCAGTTCTTGGCGATCATCGACAGCGAGCGCTGCGCCAGGTTGCCGAGGCCGTTGGCAAGATCGGCATTGGTGCGGTTGACGATCGCGTCATGGCTGTAGCTGCCATCGTTACCGAACGGCACCTCGCGCAGGAAGAAGTAGCGCACCTGGTCGAGACCGTAGTGCTCGACCATCGCGAATGGATCGACGACGTTGCCAACAGATTTCGACATCTTCTCGCCGCGGTTGAACAGGAAGCCATGCGCGAAAACGCGCTTTGGCAACTCGATGCCCGCCGACATCAGAAATGCCGGCCAATAGACCGCATGGAAGCGGACAATGTCCTTGCCGATGATGTGCGTGGCCGGCCAATAGTGCCATTGCTCGGCCTTTGTGTCGGGATAGCCGGCGGCGGTGATGTAGTTGGTCAAGGCGTCGACCCAGACATACATCACATGCTTGTCGTCGCCTGGCACCGGCACGCCCCATTTGAAGGTCGTGCGCGAGATCGACAGATCCTTCAGCCCCGACTTGACGAAGCTGAGCACCTCGTTGCGGCGCTCGGTCGGACCGACAAAGTCGGGCTGTCTCTCATAAAGCGCCAGCAATTTGTCCTGATAGGCGGAAAGCCGGAAGAAATAGCTTTCTTCCTCGTTCCATTCGACCGGCGACCCAAGCGGTTCGCGGCGCACGCCGTCGTCGCCGAGCGTCGTCTCGCTCTCGTCGAAATAGGCTTCCTGGCGCACCGAATACCAGCCGCTATAGCGGTCGAGATAGATGTCGCCATTGGCGGCCATCGCTTTCCAGATCGCCTGACAGGATTCGTAGTGGCGCGGTTCGGTCGTGCGAATGTATTGGTCATTCGAGCCGCCCATCGCCTCGGTCATTGCGCGGAAAATCGCCGAATTGCGGTCGGCCAGCGCCAGTGGCGTTATGCCTTCCTTCTCGGCCGTTTGCTGCATCTTCAGGCCATGCTCGTCGGTGCCGGTCAGGAAGAAGACGTCCTTGCCGTCCAGGCGCTGGAAGCGTGCCAGGGCGTCGGTTGCAATGACCGTATAGGCGTGGCCGATATGCGGCTTGCCGTTCGGATAAAAGATCGGGGTGGTGATGTAGAATTTGTCGCGTGACATGAATGAACCGTCATGAATGTCTGAATGGAAAGGCGTGGCGGTGGATATCGTATCGAGGCAGCATTTGCCATCCCGATCCAGGAAACCCAGTCACATTCGCATTGCAGAATTCAGGCGGTCGATCATGATCAAGGCGTGCTGCTTCTTATCGAGATTGTAAGTATCGGTCTCAGATATAGCGTCCAGCGCCTCATGCCAAGTGTCCGACAGCGTTTTGGCTCGTGCGAGATCGCCAGCCAGTGCTGCCTGACTTGCCGCGTTCGACAACAGGTCTAGCGCCCGGCGGTTGAAGATATCGAACTGGATCGCCTGATCGCGGCCGGCCACGGCTTCGGCGAGGCGGAACGCGCCGCCGACATCGCTCTTTCTCCCGGTGACCAGAGCGTCGAGCGTCGAAGCGATCTCCAGCCCGCCATACTGCGTCAAGAGGATCGCGTTGCGGGCGCTGCCCCCTGCCCGCTCGGCCAGTGCCGCGCGCGCCGCCGGATCCTCAGGCGGCGCCGGCTCGGTCGTTTCCAGCACCGTCATCAGGTCGTCGGCGTCGAGCGGGGTCAATCGCACCACCTGACAGCGCGACCGGATCGTCGGCAGCAGGCTGCCCGGCGCGTGGACAATCAGGATGAACAGCGTCCGTGCCGGCGGCTCTTCAAGATTTTTCAGCAAGGCATTGGCGGCATTGGTGTTCATGTCGTCGGCGGGGTCGACGATGACGACCCGGTAGCTGCCGTCATGCGAGGTTAGCGACAGGAAGCGGCTGACCTTGCGGATCTCATCGACGGTGACGACCGTCTTGAAACTCTTGGTCTTGTCGTTCAGCGGCCGGGTCAGATGCAGCACGGAAGGATGCGCCCCGGTGGCGATCTGGCGAAACAGCGACGACGCCGGATCGGGAGCGGCAAGGCTTTCCGGCGCCTGCGCGAAATCCGGGTGCTTCAGCAGATGATGCGCAAGGTGGAAGGCGAGCGTCGCCTTGCCGATGCCGACTGGCCCGGAAAAGATCAGCGCATGCGGCAGCTTGCCGGCGCGATAGGCGGCGGTGAGCACGCCTGCAGCCTGGCCGTGCCCGACCAGAAGGGGCGTTTCGGAGGGCTCCGGCACGCCGTCGAGCGTGTCGTGCTGCTCGGGTGCGATGCGCTCGAAGATCATGCCGGCGTCGCCTGCCTGTCGCGTGCCGGCGCTCTCGCCGCCAGCGCCGCGAACACTGCCGCGGTGACGACGTTCTCAACCGCGTCGGGCTCGGCGGCTGCGTCGACGACGATGCAGCGCTCCGGCTCGGCCTTGGCGATCGCCAGAAACGCCTCGCGGCGGGCCCGGTGGATCGCCAGCGTCTCCTTTTCGAAACGGTCGGCGACTGCCTCGGCGCCGCGCCGCAGCGTTGCGCGCCTCAGGCCTTCCGCTGGGTCGATGTCGAAGATCAGCGTCATGTCCGGCATCATGCCGTTGATGGCGACCTGTTCCAGCGCATCCATGAACGCCGGATCGATGCCGCCGGTGACGCCCTGATAGACGCGTGAGGAATCGAGGAAGCGGTCGCAAAGCACGATGGAGCCACGCTCGACCGCCGGCCGGATCACCTGCTCGACATGATCGGACCGCGCGGCGGCGAAAAGCAGCGCTTCCATCTTCGGCCCGAACGGTTCGGCTGCGCCCGACAGCAGCACATGCCTGACCGCTTCGGCGCCCGGCGAGCCGCCGGGTTCGCGGGTAAGCAGCACGTCGTATTTCTTGGCGCGCATCTTCCTGGCCAGCCGCTCGATCTGCGTCGACTTGCCTGCCCCCTCGCCGCCTTCGAAGGTGATGAAAAAACCGCGTGCCAACCGAGAGGCCTTCTTGTCCATGGCTGAATGGGATTGTAGCGCTCTAGATAGTCCGCGTTGGGCCAAACGTCCATGCCGTCGATTTTTTGCCCTTATGCATGCCGTTCCCCAAAATCATGGCTGGTTTTGAGCGACATGCGTTAGCGCCGCCAGCCGACCGCCAGTTCCTTGACGGCATCGAGCGCGCGCTGCGGCAGCGTGCCGACGCCGATCGATTCGGCTGCGAAAAGCGGCGTCTCCTGGCTCAGCGTATCGCCGATCCAGACGCGCAGCGCACCCACCGGCTGCCCCTCCTCCACCGGTGCTGCAACCGGGCCGTCATAGACGATCCTGGCCGTCAGCTTGTCGCGGTTGGTGATCGGCAGGAAGATGTCGATCGGTCCCTTTGCCTTCAGCGTCACCCCGGATTTGGCGCCGCCGAAAACCTGGGCTTCTCCAACCACCTCGTCCCTGGCGAAAATTTCAGTCTTCTCGAAAGAGCGGACACCCCAGTCGAGCAGCTTTCGCGCTTCCTCGGCGCGCTCCTTGTCCGAGGCCAGCCCGCTCATCGCCGCGATCACGCGGGTACCATTGTGGCTGAGCGAACCGACGATGCCGAAGCCGGCTGCCTCGCTCGCCCCGACCGCCAGGCCGTCGGCGCCGATGTCCATCGCCAGCAGCGGATTGCGGTTCCTCTGTGAGATCTTGTTCCAGGTGAAATCCTTTTGGGCATAATAGCGATAGAAATCCGGATAATCGCGCCACAGGTGCAGGGCGAGCTGCGCCAGCTCGCGCACGGTCGTCTGCTGGCCATCTGCCGGCAGGCCGGTCGAATTGACGAAAGTCGACGTCTTGAGGCCGATCTGGCGGGCGCGTTCGGTCATCTGCGCGGCAAAATTGTCTTCGGATCCCGACATGCCTTCGGCGATGACGATGCAGCCGTCATTGGCCGCCTGCACGGTCACGCCCTGAATCAGGTCTTCGAGCCGGATCGACGACTTGAGCTTGGCGAACATCGTCGATGTTCCCGAAGGCGCGCCACCCTTGCGCCAGGCGTTCTCGCTGACCACGAACGTATCGTCGAGCTTCAGGCGGCCGGATTTGATGGCGTTGAAAACCACTTCCATGGTCATCAGCTTGGCCATCGAGGCCGGCGGTATCGGCTTGTCGGCCTCCTTGGAAAACAGCACCGTCCCGGTCTCGGCATCGATCATGAAGGCCTGCGCGGCCTTGGTTTCGAACAGCTGTGCACCGGCCGGAGCCTGGAAAAACAGCAGCAAGCCTAAAACCAGAAGCCCGGCGAGAGGCGGGAGCAAGCGAAATTGCATGATGTTCGACCCGTTGGCCGGCACCGCCGGCAAGCCCGCGAAAAGTATCAGGCTTTTTGCGCGGCGGATCAACCGCGCAGCGGAAATCCCACCAGGCTTGCGCTCAGTTGCGCACAGCCAGTGCATCGGGCGCGCCATGCGACCAGGCAGCCTGCAGCAAATCATCGAGATTGCGGTGGCCATCGGGATAGAGATTGACCGAATACCAATCCTCGCCATCGAGTTCCGAACGCTGGATCTCGATCTTGCCGTATGCGGCAAGCTGAGCGGCAACACGCTTGGCCTCCGCTGCATCCTCGAACGAACCAGCCGCGACGTAGTCAGTGGACGGACCGGCCGTTGGCGGCTGCCGTTTCCATGATTGGAGCACATCGGCCGGCGACATGCCGTCGCCACCCATCGCGGCGAAGGCATTTGAGACGCCGCGTTCGACCCGCTCGTCGGCATAGGACAGCGAGGCCACGGCAAACGGCGATTGCGGCGGCAGATTGATCTGCGGACGCTCCGGCACGATCGGGCCGAAATCCGGAAGCGCCAGATCGCCATACGCCGACGACTGCGTCGACATGATCGGCTGGACAGAACCGGAATCGGTCAACTGGCCCGGAAACGGCACGGCAGCAGTGCCGGCAGGCAGGCTTGGCGACGGGCCGTTCATGGCGACCATGACGCCGGTCGGCAGTCCATCCGACGGGTCTGGCGCCCTGTTGCCGGGATGATAGGAGGCCATCAGATACTGGTCGTCATCGCCGTCGAGCGGCGCGCGGCCGACATATTCGACCTTTACCTGAGCGGTGCCGGTGTTGGCATAGTCAAGCATCTGGGCAGCGCGCTCCGATACGTCGATGATGCGGCCTTCGTGATATGGGCCGCGATCGTTGACGCGAACGATGACCGAACTGCCGGTCTTGAGATTGGTGACGCGGGCATAGCTTGGCAGCGGCATGGTCGGGTGCGCCGCCGTCAGATGGGTCATGTCATAGACTTCGCCATTGGCGGTAAGCCGGCCATGGAAGGCGTCGCCATACCAGGAGGCGAGGCCGACCTTGGCGTAACGCTTGTCTTCCTTCGGGTAATACCACTTGCCGCGGACCTGATAGGGTTTGCCAAGCTGATCCCTGCCGCCGCCACGTTGGATGCGCCCGTTCCGGGAGATCACACGCGGGCTTGCCTTCACGCCATATTCGGATTCGGCGAAATATTCCTTGGAGCGGGTCTTCTTGTTGACCATCGCTTTCGGCTCAGGCTGCGACGCGCAGGCAGCCAGCAAGGCGGCCGACATGGCGAACAACGCGACGGTAGCAGCGCGACGAAGACGCGGTGGCGTCACAGCCTGCATTTTCCTGATGTCCCCTTCAGTCTCAACTCAAGGCGTCGCGTTCAACCACCAGAGGAGCCAAAACACTCACCCGACAATACCAACGACGCTTAAAACCCCGATCCTTTGTGCGCAGGAATTGCTTATCACGGTATTAACCGATTGTGGCCGCAACCGGGCAAGATTGTGGCGTCTCCACCGTAAGAGCTCTCTGAAAAGTAACGGTTTTCGTGCTTCCACGCGAGAGATGTGATGCCCTCTGCCACAGAAAGCCTGGCTTCGCTCCTGCCCGCCGTGCCTGCCGGTTGACCGGGCTTTGTCGGGCAGCGGACCGACCGCCGGAACAAAGAAATGCGCCGCTAGTTTCATCCGCAGGGCACTCGAACAGAAGGACGAGCATGATGAAAATGACTTCATTGATGGTCGCGATCGCGATGTCGCTTTCTGCCGGGTCTGCGATCGCCGCATGTCCGGACAAGTCAGCTTCGAACACCGGGACCGATGCCGGACAGACCGCCGGTATTTCGAAAGATGGAACCCACGCGCCTTTAGAGACTCCGAAGGCCATGGGCAACGCGAACAAGCCAGCCGCCAAGGATGGCACCACGATGCCATTGGCGGGCGCTGAAGGCGGGGGCGACAAAAACCTTGCAACCTCGCAGCAGGATATCGAGGCGCAGCAGCACGGTGATAAGGCCGCGGCGGCAAAGGCGGACGAAAATTGCAAAGACTGAGGACCGTACAGGCCGGAGCCGATTTGCAGCTTCGGCCTTCCTCACCAGTAGCTGTTCCCTTGGCGAAAGTTAAATCTGCGGGATACCGCAGCTGTCCCAAGAGGCTGACCCGTAGGATTACCTCCGCCCAATTCCGAGGATGGCTTGGTCGGTAGGTCGCGCCCTCGGTTGGGCCTGCACGAAAGCCCTCCAGCGTCAGGCTTCTTGTGTTCGCGCGCAAACCTGTACATCGCCAGTCGGCGGGCTCCTTCTTCATCATGCACCAATGGGATAGCGAGTTCCGGTGCTCGATTCCGAAAAACTCAGCGCCTGCCAGGACGGCAGGAACCGACACAGTGGTGGTTGACGCAGCCCTCAATGCCGCTTTACAGGAATGAGGCGTGAACCAGCCGGGAGCGCCTTCGGTGCCAATCCGGCGCCACAGGCCAAACGAGTTGGCCCCGCGCTGCCCAAATGGTTGAAAAACCACGATGGAGGAATGGCCGAGCGGTTTAAGGCACCGGTCTTGAAAACCGGCGTGGGTGCAAGCTCACCGTGGGTTCGAATCCCACTTCCTCCGCCATTCGATCGAGAAGGGCAGCATACAGAGCATACAGAGCATACAGAACTGAGTACGCCGATTTCCGCCTCCGTGGACGTAAGGGCGAAGCGTCAAACATCATGTCTGCTTTCTCCTGACCTTGGGCGTCAGCACTGGTAACCCCCCTGCTCATTCGACGTTCTATCCCTTGCATCGACCGCAATCAGAGGTATGCTAACACTTCATTCTGGTTGTATATTTCGCAAGGCTTATGGGATATTCGATCTCTCACGAGCGCCTGTCGGTAGTGATCGGTCGCATATATGAGGCCGCCTACGATCAATCGATTTGGCTTGACGTGGTCCTTCAGTTGCAAGCCATGTTTCATGGCTCCAGAGCCTGTTTCTCGGGCATCGACTGGGCCAATGTCGAGGATAGCTTTTGCGTCTCACCGAGCCGCGACCCCTATTGGGACAGGATTTTCCTTGACCATTTCGCGACCAACGAACTCTTTGCGCCGCGTGTGGCCGCGCCGCTTGGCCGGGTTTTTAGCGACACCCAGTTGATTGGGCGGCACCGTATTGAACGCACCTCCGTCTGGAACGAATGGATGATGCCGCAGGACATGTATGACGGCATGTTCTGCAATCTGCGCGCGTCGGAAAAGAACTACTGGTTTTTCGACGTGCAGCGAGGCCGAGGGCAGCCGGCGTTCGACGCCGATGATCGTGCGATGCTCGCCCTGATCACACCTCATCTGGAGCGCGCTGCGGGTTTGGGCCGACATTTCGAGGCGCGGCCTGTGCTCCAATCGCTGCTCGGCCACCTGCCCTTCGCCGGCTTTGTCGTCGATCCGCGCCTGCGCATCCTTGACATGAATGACGCCGCGCAAAGACTTCTGGTACAGCCGATCACTCTGCTGACGGCGAACGGTGGCCATCTGGCCACCTCCGATTCCACGCAAACCCAAATGCTGCAACGTGCGGTCGCACGAGTCTGCCGGGTGGACGAGAGCGAGTTTCCCAATTCGGCTGCCGATTTGATCTTGCGGTCGGAGCGCGGCGACCAACTGGTATTGTCGATTGGATTGTTGCCCGACGGCGAGATGTTCGGCCTGTCGGCTGGACCTTGCGCGGTGGTGCTGGCGCGCGAATCACGTTTGGCCCTGTCGACGAGCTTAGCCGATCAACTGCGAAAAACCTTTGGGCTGACAGGGAAAGAAGCTTCCGTCGCGCTCGCGCTCGCAAGCGGATTGTCCTTGAAGGAAATAGCGATCAGGGAAAACATGGCCTACGGCACCGCACGCGTTCATCTGGACAAGATTTTTCGCAAGACAGATACGCAGAGGCAGAGTCAGCTCATTGCGCTGCTGAATGCATTTCGTCTTCTGCCCTAACAAGCTGCAATAGCACATTAAGGTTCTTCGAGTGCAGGGCGTTGCGACTGTGGCGAGCCAGCGACAGTGCGCCACTCTTTGGCCGGTCTATGGCATTTGATATATATATCGCCCACCCATCATCCGTTATTGCGAATCTGAAGCACTGATTTGCTCGAAGCATTGCTTTGCTTGGGCTGTTCTGATGACGGCAGATTGCATTTATTGGACGATGGGGCGGGCCTATCATGAGACTCTACGGTTTTTCGGCAGACAAAGCCTACCCACTCGTTTCCTTGCGCGCGCAACTCCTCTCGCAGGCCAGTCGCTCGGCACTGCGTTTCGCAATCGGCATGGCCGGTTTCGCCGGCTCGGCTGTTTTCTTTTCCCCGCAGGCGCAGGCGGCATGTACGGTCACTCTGGGAACTGATGTGCAGTGCGGCACCACCTCCACGGTCAATGCCGTCAATCCGGCTGCTCCTCCCAACGACCGGGGCTATTCATTTTCTTCACCGTTTACGGCCCACCTCGCGATCGATGCCGGGGCGACGGTCAGCGGATTTGGCCTCGCGATCGAGAATACCGGCAATGGCGCCGTCATGGTCGTCAACAACGGCACGATCAGTGTCGATGCGGGCAACACGCCAACAGCCGGCGGGACCGCGGCACTCAATATCGATGCCGCCTCCAACCTGATCACGTACACAGGCAGCGGCGCGATCACCAATAACGGCAGTGGCGATGCCTTCGCAATAAAGCAGAATGGCCTGGGCTCGATCGATGTCGATGCCACCGGCGATATCACGGCGGCTGCCGGCTCAGGCATTGTGGTGCGTAACACGGCGGCGAGTGGCTCCATCGATGTCACCACGGGCGCGGTGACGGCGCTGGCTGCTGGCATGTTCGGTATCGACGTCCAGTCGTCTTCGACGGCAGGCAATCTCACGATCGTGGCGAACGGCGATGTGAAGGCGGGCAATACCGGTATCTTGGGTCGAGTTTCCTCCACAGGAACTGGCAACATCGATATCACGGCGAACGGCGCCATCGACGCAGGCAACGGCATTATCGCGCAGAACTTGGGCAACGGCTCGACGACGGTGAAGGCGATGGGACCGGTCACCGCGACAATGGCGTCGGGCCTTGGCGTCTTCGCTCAGGGCCGGGGCGATGTCTCGATAACAACGGCTGCGGTGACCTCGACGGGCGGTCAGGCGGTCTATGCAATAGGGACCGGCACAGGCACAGGCACAATCGATGTGACGACCAACGGCAATGTCTCGGGCACTGCAGGCATCCTCGCAGGTAACTCCGGCACGGGCATGATCAGCGTGATCGCCAATGGTGCGGTGACCGGCACATCCTTTGACGGCATCGTCGCGAACGGTGGTGGCGCGGTGGACGTGCAGGTCGCCGGCACGGTGATGGGCGCGCGTTCCGGCCTGACCTTGATCGGTGGCGCCAGCGGCACAGGCAATCTCTCGGTGACGGGCGCGGGCGGCTTCGTCGGCGGCAGCGACGATGCGGTGAATATTCAGAACTATGGCCCGGGCACGGTCACGGTCGATATATCCGGCGCCAGCAGCTCGACGAGTGGCGGCGGCATCGTGGTGCGCGACACTGCGACGGGCGGCAACATCGGCGTCACGACGGGCGCGGTGACGGCGCTGGCTGCCGGCAGGATCGGCATCGACGTTGAGACGCTGTCGGCGACGGCCAATGTGACGATCGTGGCGAACGGCGACGTGAAGGCGGGCGGCGCCGGTATCTTCGCTGGCCTTTCCTCGGGAAACGGCAACGTCGATGTCACGGCGAACGGCGCGATCGACGCGAGCAGCGGGATTGTCGCAGGGACTGTCGGTACAGGTTCGGTGACCGTGAAGGCGGTTGGTCCGATCACCGCGACGACTGGTCGAGGTATCGACGCTGAAAGCTCGGCCGGCAATGTCGCGGTGATAACGGGTGCTGTGAACGCAACTGCGGCTACGGCGATCTTCGTGCTCCAGGATAATGTGGTCGGCGCTGGCACGATCAATGTGACGACGAATGGCAATGTCTCGGGTACGACAGGTATCCAGGCAACCAATCTTGGCACGGGCGCGATCACGGTGATCGCCAATGGCGCGGTGACCGGAACGTCGGCCGAGGGCATCGTCGCGACGGGCAACGGCGTAGTGGATGTGCAAGTCGCCGGCACGGTGACGGGCGCGACGCGTGGCCTGACTTTGACTGGTGGGACGGGCGCCATCAACGTCGCCTCGTCGGGCGCGATCCGTAGTCTTTCCGGACTGTCCAGCGATGCGGCGATCGAGACCAATGCCGCGACGATGGCGCTCACAAACGCCGGTTCGATCGTCGGTACAGCGCAGTTTGCCGGCGGCGCGACACTGTTCGCCAACGACGGGAACTGGAACGGCGCCGGTGGAACCAGTGATTTCGGCGGTGGCGCCAGCAGGCTGGTCAACGACGGGACCGCCGTCGGTGGAAACTCCGCCGGCGTCGCGGAGACGACGCAATGGACCAATCTGTTTCAGTTCACCAATCAAGGCACCTTGACAATGGCCGACGCTGGCGCCGGCGATGTGATCCGGCAAACCGGCGGCAATACCGCTTTCGCGACTGGCAGCATCATGGCGATCGATATCAACACGGCCGGCCAGGCCGACAGGTTCAGCACCTCCGGCACCGCGACGATCACTGGCGCGACGCTGACCGTGAACGCCGCGGGCGGCATTGCGGTGCCGGGCACCCGCTATACGGTGTTGACCGCCGATGCCGGGCTGACCGGGCAGTTCGCTGCCTTGACTGGAGTTGTCAACACCGCCTTCCTCAGGCTTGCCGATACCTATGACACCAACAACGCCTATCTCGACATCCTGAAATACCGCAACTTCACCGACGCAGCCTTGACCCGCAATCAGATCGCAACCGCTGGGGGGCTCGAGAGCCTGCCGACATCCGGATCCCTGTACAACGTCATCCTCAACCTCGCGACCGACGTGCAGGCACGTGATGCCTTCGACCAGCTCTCGGGCGAGGTGTATCCCTCGGCGCAGACTTCCCTCATCGAAGATAGCCGTCTTCTGCGCGACGCGGCGACGAACCGCATCCGGGCCGCTTTCGGTATCGTCGGTGCATCGGCCGCTCCGGTCATGGCCTACGCCGATCAGACCTATGGCGGTGCTGCGGGCGCCTATGTCTCGCTCGATCCCAATACGACCGCTGCAGTGGCGTTGGACACCGATCGCTTCGCCCTCTGGAGTCAGGGCTTTGGTTCATGGGGCCATACTGGCAGCGACGGCAATGCTGCCCGCGTTGACCGCTCGACTGGCGGTTTCCTGGCTGGCGGTGACGCCGCCATTTTCGACACCTGGCGATTGGGTATCATGGCGGGATACAGCCGCACCAACCTCGATGTGAAAGACCGCGCCTCGTCGGGCTCGAGCGACAACTATCATCTCGGCCTCTATGGCGGCACCACTTGGGATGTTGGGGGCGGCACGCTCGGCTTGCGCACCGGTACATCCTATACTTGGCACGACATCGCGACGAGCCGCTCCGTCACTTTCCCCGGTTTCAATGACAGCCTCAAGGCAGATTATCGCGCCGGAACGGCGCAGGTGTTCGGCGAACTGGGCTATGGTATCCATGCTGGAAATTTAGGCTTTGAGCCCTTCGCCAATCTCGCCTATGTGAACCTCCGGACTGACGGCTTCACCGAGACAGGCGGCGCGGCGACGCTGACAAGCGCTTCGGCAATCACCGATGCGACCTTCACCACGCTCGGCCTACATGCCTCAGGCGAGTTCACCGTCGGCGAGATGGCGGCGACGGTTCGCGGCACGCTCGGCTGGCGGCATGCCTTTGGCGAGACCGTACCGCTGTCGCGCTTCGCATTCGCCGGCGGCGCACCATTCACCGTCGCGGGCGTGCCGATCGCCAAGGACGGGCTGATACTCGATGTCGGGTTCGACATCGCCATCGCACACAATGCCACGCTCGGCCTCACCTATGGGGGACAATTCGGCAGTCGCGCCGCAGACCAGAGCGTGAAAGCCAATCTCGCGGTCAGGTTCTAGTTGGGGATGGGCCACGCGCCGCAGGACGAGCCCGCATTCGCGTCTCCTCGTCCGCCCGCGTTCCATTCACAATCCGCGTTTGCCGCCGCCACTCGCGCAAAAGGCAGAGCCTTTAGCCTTTGGAAAGGGAGATGTGGTTCCTCTCAGAGGCGCGGACTGCGCGCTGAGGCGAATCGATGGATATCTTTGGCATCAAGGCACTTCTGATCTGCGCCCTGATCTTCATTCCGTTCGAACATCTGTTCGCCGAGCGGCCGCAGAAGATCTTTCGCAAGGGCTTCGCTGTCGATCTGATTTATCTGCTGTTCAACGGCTTCATCATAAAGCTGGCCATCGTCATGATGGCGGCAGGCGCGCTCGGTGCCGCTGCACTCCTGGTCCCGCAAGCGATAACGCATGCCGTCAGCGGCCAGCCCGTCTGGCTGCAGGTTGCCGAAATCATCGTGATCACCGATGTCGGCGTCTACTGGACACATCGGGCCTTTCACAAAATCCCGGCGCTTTGGAAGTTCCATGCCGTTCACCACGGCATTGAAGAACTCGACTGGCTCGGGGCCTTCCACAATCATCCCGTCGACGCCATCGTCACAAAGGCAATATCGCTGACGCCGATCTTTTTCCTCGGCTTCTCGGAAGCGTCGATCGCCGTCTTTTCGACTCTCTACCTTGGACATACGCTGCTTGTGCATTCAAACGTGCGGATTCCGTTCGGCCCCTTGAAGTGGCTGATCGCCAGCCCGCAGTTCCATCGCTGGCACCATGCCAACCAGCGCGAAGCCTATGACAAGAACTTCGCCGGGCAGTTGCCTTTCCTCGACGTGCTGTTCGGCACCTACAATCCCACCGGCGACAAGGTGCCGGACAAGTACGGCGTCGACGATCCGATCCCTTCCACCTATTTCGGCCAGATCGGCTATCCGCTCCTGCGCCGCAGGAAGCTGCCGAACCGGGCGGTGCCGAACGCCGAAGCCTGACGGCTGGCCCGGCGTTGCGGTATCCACACCGGTCCCCTTTCGAGCCGCAGAACGCCGAACCACCGGAAGGCTTTTCGTCTCGAATCGGCTAAACCTTGCGCCATGAACGAGACCTCACTCTATGCGCCGGTGAAGCGGTTCCTCGAAAGCCTCGACTTTGTCGTCAAAGGCGAGATCGACGGCTGCGATGTTGTTGCGTTGCGCGAGGGGGAGCCGCCGGTTGTCGTCATCTGCGAGTTGAAGCTGCAGTTCAATCTCGAACTGGTGCTGCAAGGTGTCGATCGTGCGGCGGCCTGCGACGAGGTGTGGCTGGCCGCGCGCATGTCGGCTCGCGGCAAGGGACGCGAAAGCGATGCCAGGTTCCGCAATCTCTGCCGCCGGCTTGGCTTCGGCTTGCTTGGCGTGACCGCGACGGACCGGGTCGAGGTGCTTCTCAGCCCGATCGCGCTGGCGCCGCGCAAGAATGCCCGCCGGCGCTCCCGCCTGGTCGACGAGCACCAGCGCCGTCGCGGCGATCCCGTTGCCGGAGGAGGATCGCGCAATCCGATCATGACCGCCTATCGCCAAAGCGCCCTCGCCTGCGCTGCCGCCATGGTGGATGGTCCCAGGCGGCCGCGAGATCTGAAGGCGGTGACGCCGATCGCGCCCAAGATCCTGCAGCACAATGTCTATGGCTGGTTCGCGCGCGTCGACCGTGGCCTGTACGATCTTACCGATGCCGGCCGTGCCTCTTTGGTCCGTTGGCCGCAGGCATCGCACGACGAATCCCGACACGCAATTTTGAACGCAGCAGCCATATGATTGAAGATTCCCGCAGCGTCCGAGGCGGTCCGCTCGGTTGATTTCTCCGACAAAATATGTTGCTTGTCCCGCCCATGAAGAAGCTCTGCATGACCGCCTTGGCGTCAGTGACACTGAGTTTTCCAGCCAGCGCAATGGACAATGCATTGCGCGCCGGACTGATGAAACTCGATCCCCAAACTCGCCTTGAACAGCGTTGCGACGCCGAAGTGCTCGACCGCATCACCCATGACGATCGCAAGTTCAAAGCCGATCGCGTCGTCGCCTACGCCTTTGCCACGCCCGAGATGGGCGCCGATGCAATCAAGAGCCCGGGTGCTGCGTTTCGCAGCAAGGGGCAGTGGTATAGGCTGAAATTCAAGTGCCAGACCGGGCCGGACCATATGGAAGTCTTGCAACTCCGCTACCGGATCGGCGACGAGATTCCGGAAGCCGACTGGGCAAAGTATAATCTCTACGATTGATTTGCGATCGGCCATGGTTTTGCCTGGCTGTCGGCGAGTGCCGCGAACATTGGATCTGGCTTGACGTAACGATGCTTCGGTGATGGCGCCACGCGTGATCCCTTGACGCCAAGGGACCACCAAGTTAGGGCCTCTGGGTAATCGACGAACACTCGGCAAAATCAGCAAGGGCTTCCGGTCGATGGACATTTTTTTCAGCGCTGCCAGCCTGACCGCCCTGCTCCAGGTCATCGCCATCGACCTCGTGCTGGCCGGCGACAATGCGATCGTCATCGGCCTTGCCGCTGCCGGCCTGCCGGCTGACCAACGCAAGAAGGCGATCCTCATCGGCGTGATTGCGGCAACGGTGCTGCGCATCGGTTTTGCCGCAATTACCGTCAAGCTGCTGGCGATCGTCGGCCTGCTGCTGGCCGGCGGCATCCTGCTGCTGTGGGTCTGCTGGAAAATGTACCGCGAGCTGCGCACGTCACATGCCGATGAGCTGGAAGCGACCGAGGCGCTGTCGAATTCGGACCTCAACAGTGACCAGGCAGTCGCCGGCAAGTCGAAGCGCAAGACCCTTGGCCAGGCTGCCTTGCAGATTGTCGTCGCCGATGTGTCGATGTCGCTCGACAACGTGCTGGCGGTGGCTGGAGCGGCGCGTGATCATTTTCCGGTGCTGGTCATCGGCCTTGTGCTGTCGATCGCGCTCATGGGGCTGGCTGCGACCTTCATTGCCAAGCTGCTGCATCGCCACCGCTGGATCGCCTATGTCGGCCTGCTGATCATACTCTATGTCGCGCTGGACATGGTCTATCGTGGCGCCGTGGAGGTCTGGCCACATGTGAACAACGTGGTCGGCTGAAGCTGGCGGACATCCGCGTCTTCACTCCGTCGAAGCAAGACCGCCGTGCGTTTTGCCGCATCGCGGGCCTGCCCATACCAATGCCGCAATAAGTGTGGTACTGCGCCGGCAATCCTGAAAAGCCCGGAAACCCTCTATGTCCGCTCCCCGCGTGAGTTTTGTCAGTCTTGGATGCCCGAAGGCCCTCGTGGATTCGGAGCGCATCATCACGCGCCTGCGCGCCGAAGGTTACGAAATCGCACGCAAGCATGACGGCGCCGACCTCGTCGTCGTCAACACCTGCGGTTTTCTCGATTCCGCCCGAGACGAGTCGCTCAACGCCATCGGCTCCGCGCTTTCGGAAAACGGCCGAGTGATCGTCACCGGTTGCCTGGGCGCCGAGCCGGACGTCATTCGCGAAAAGCACCCGAATGTGCTGGCGATCACCGGGCCGCAGGCCTATGAGAGCGTGATGGCCGCGGTGCATGAGGCCGCACCGCCTTCGCACGATCCCTATATCGATCTCCTGCCGCCGCAGGGTGTCAAGCTGACGCCGCGCCACTACGCCTATCTCAAGATTTCCGAAGGCTGCAACAACCGCTGCACCTTCTGCATCATTCCCGCACTGCGTGGTGACCTCGTCTCGCGGCCGGCGGCAGATGTGCTGCGTGAGGCTGAGAAACTGGCCAAGGCTGGCGTCAAGGAACTTCTGGTCATCTCGCAGGACACCAGCGCCTACGGCATCGACATCAAGTACCAGACGTCGATGTTCGGCGACCGTGAAGTGCGCGCAAAATTCCTCGATCTTTCGGAGGAACTGGGCAAGCTCGGCATCTGGGTGCGCATGCACTATGTCTACCCCTACCCGCATGTCGCCGACGTCATCCCGCTGATGGCGGAGGGCAAGATCCTCCCTTACCTGGATATCCCGTTCCAGCATGCCTCGCCGCAGGTGTTGAAGAACATGCGCCGGCCCGCGCATGGCGAAAAGACGCTCGAGCGCATTCGCGGCTGGCGCGAGGTCTGTCCGGATCTGGCCATCCGCTCGACCTTCATCGTCGGCTTCCCCGGCGAGACGGATGACGATTTCGAGATGCTGCTCGACTGGCTCGATGAAGCCAAGATCGACCGCGCCGGCTGCTTCAAATACGAGCCGGTCCGCGGCGCCCGCTCCAACGATCTCGGTCTCGAACAGGTCCCGCAGGAAATCAAGGAGGCGCGCTGGCACCGCTTCATGCAGCGTCAGCAGAAGATTTCGGCGACACAGCTGGCCAGAAAAGTCGGCAAGCGCCTCCCGGTGCTGATCGACGAGGCGCATGGCACATCGGCACAGGGCCGCACCAAATACGACGCGCCCGAGATCGATGGCTCGGTGCACATCCAGTCGCGTCGTCCGCTGCGCCAAGGCGATATCGTCACCGTCAAGATCGACCGTGCCGACGCCTATGACCTCCATGGTTCGGCGGTCTGACGCCTCGTTCCGCGTAAATTTACTACATCTGGCGATAATCTAGGCCTCTTAACCCGCTCAGCCGCGATCCGCTCTATGGTTTGCCGACCGTAGATGCGGGAAATGCGGATGAACACCAGACCTGCGGAACAAAATTACATTGCGACGCTGGACCTGCTCAGGCTGGTCGCGGCGATGGCTGTCGTGTTCTTCCACTATTTCTTTCGCGGCGCGGCTGCCGAGGGCATTCTGGCTGAGGGTTATCCGCTTGCGGCACCGTTCGCCCTCTACGGCTATCTCGGCGTCAATCTGTTCTTCCTGATCAGCGGTTTCGTCATTGCCTGGTCGGCGGAAAACCGCAGTTGGGACCAGTTTGCGGTCGCGCGGTTCGTTCGCCTCTATCCGGGCTTCCTGCTCTGCATGACGATCACCTTCGCGATTGTCTTCCTTGCCGGGTCGCCGCTGCTTTCGGCCTCTTTCGTTCAGTATGCCGCCAATCTGTCGATGTTCGCGCCGGCGTTCGGCCAGCCCTTCATGGACGGCGTCTACTGGTCGATCGTTCTTGAACTGGTGTTCTACGGCTGGGTGACGCTGGCGCTGCTCACCGGGCTGTTTCAGAAACGCAAGCTGGAGCTGATCTTGATCTGGCTGGCGATCTCGGCCTTGAACGAGTTCTTCATCGGCAGCGGTGCCGCCAGGCTGCTGTTCATCACCGAGTTTGGACCGTTCTTCGCCGCCGGCGTGCTGGTCCACCACCTGCATGCGCATGGCCGTTCACTGCCTGCAATGCTGCTGCTTGCCGCCGCGTTCCTGATCTCCTGCGGCACGCTGTCGGTGACGCAGCACTGGATGCTTGGCCACTACGGCATTGCCGTTTCGTCGGCCAATCTGGTCATCGCCAACGTCGTCATGCACGCGGCCTTGATCGGTGCGGTGCTGCTGCGCGGCCGTATCAGGGCGTCGGGGCTCACCCTGGCGCTGGGCGGGCTGACCTATCCGCTCTATTTGCTGCACCAGGACATCGGCTATCTCGTCATCAATGCGGCAACGCCCCTTATCGGCAAATGGTTTGCCGCCTTTGGCTGCGGCGCACTTATGCTTTTCGTTTCGTGGGCAATCTGGCGCGCCTGCGAACGACCCGCACAGCGGTTGCTGAGGATTTGGCTCGGCCGCGCGGTCGATGCTGGCCTGGCACGGTTTCGTCGCGTCTCAGCCGGAGCGCAGCCCGCCGAATGAAAAAGGGCGCCTCGCGGCGCCCTCCTCATTTCGATCTCTTGCGCTGCTTACTGCGGCAGCTTGTCGTCGACACCCTTCACATAAAAATTCATGCCGAGCAGCGTGCCGTCATCGGCGACTTCGCCATCCTTCAGCCACGGCGTGCCGTCTTGCTTGGCGATCGGCCCGGTGAAGGGGTTCCAGCCGCCGGCGATCTTCTTCTCGGTGGCCTCCGCCATCGCCTTCACGTCGTCGGGCATGTTGGTGTAGGGGGCGAGCTTGACCGCGCCGTCCTTGATGCCAAGCCAGACATTGTCCGGCTTCCAGGTGCCGTCGAGGGCTGCCTGGACCCGGCTGATGTAATAGGGACCCCATTCGTCGGTAAGCGAGGTCAGCTGCGCGTTCGGCGCGAACTTGATCATGTCGGAGGACTGGCCGAAGCCGTGCAGCTTGCGCTCCTCGGCCACCTGCAGGGCAGCGGTCGAATCGGTGTGCTGGACGATAATGTCGGCACCCTGGTCGAACAGCGCCTTGGCGGCGTCGGCTTCCTTGCCCGGATCGAACCAGGAATTCACCCAGACGATCTTGGCCTTGAAGTTCGGGTTGATCGACTGCGCGCCGAGCATGAAGGAGTTGATGCCCATCACCACTTCCGGGATCGGGAAGGAAACGATGTAGCCGGCAACGCCTGCCTTCGATTCCTTGGCGGCGATCTGGCCGAGCACATAACGGCCTTCATAGAAACGCGCATTGTAGATGCCGAGATTGTCAGATGTCTTGTAGCCGGTGGCGTGCTCGAACATCACCTTCGGGAATTTCTTGGCGACCTTCACTTCCGGGTCCATGAAGCCGAAGGAGGTGCCGAAAATGATCTTGCAGCCTTCGCGTGCCAGGCGCTCGAAAGCGCGGTCGGCGTCGGGGCCTTCCGAGACGTTTTCAAGATAGGCGGTTTCGACCTTGTCGCCGAGCGCCTTCTCCACTTCGAGACGGCCCTGGTCGTGCTGGTAGGAATAGCCAAAATCGCCGATCGGGCCGGTGTAGACCCAGCAGGCCTTCAGCTTGTCCGCGGCCTCGGCCGTCGCTGCCAGCGACATGGCGGCGGTCGTGGTCATCAGGGCAATAAGCAGTTTTTTCATCGTGTTACCTCTCTGAGTTAGCCTTGGAGCTTCCCGTTTGTTTTTGTTGTCAACGATCCGGAACGAATGGCTGCCCCAAGGAAGCCGGCGTGTTCATCATCGTCAGACGCTTGTTGCGCGAGATTAGAACGAGAACCACGACGGTTGCCAGATAGGGCAGCGAAGAAAGGAACTGTGAGGGCACTGGAATGCCAAAAGCCTGTGCATGAAGCTGGCCGATCCACACCGCGCCGAAGATGTAGGCGCCGGCCAGCACCCGCCATGGCCGCCAGGAGGCGAACACCACCAGCGCCAGCGCGATCCAGCCGCGGCCGGCGCTCATGTTCTCCACCCATTGCGGCGTGTAGACCAGCGAGAGATGGCCGCCGGCGAGACCGGCACAGGCGCCGCCGAAGATGACCGCGAGGTATCGGTAGCGGATGACCTTGATGCCAAGCGCATGCGCCGAGGTGTGGCTGTCGCCGATCGAACGCAGCGTCAGCCCGGTGCGGGTCTTGAACAGGAACCACATGACGGCGGCGGTCAGCGCGATCGAAATGTAGAAGATCGGATCCTGGCCAAACAGCAGCCTGCCGACCACAGGGATTTCCGTCAGGCCGGGAATGTCGAGGTTGGGCAGCCTTTCGCCGGGCTGGCCGACGAAGCTGGTGCCCATCATGCCGGACAGGCCAAGGCCGAGCAGCGTCAGCGACAGGCCGGTCGCCACCTGATTGGTGGCCAGCGACAGCGTCATGACGGCAAACAGCAGCGAGAACACCGCGCCCATGGCAATGGCCGCCAAAAGGCCGATCCAGGGCGATCCGGTGAGATAGGTTGCGCCGAAGCCGCCGACGGCGCCCATGATCATCATGCCTTCGACGCCGAGATTGAGTACGCCGGAGCGCTCGACCACCAGCTCACCGATTGCCGCGATCAGCAGCGGCGTTGCCGCGGTGGCGATGGTCAGAAGGATGTTTACGGTGATGTCCATCAACGGGCTTCCTTCAGCTTCGGTGCGGCTTCGAGTTTGGCCACGCCTTCCGGTTTGGTCAGCGCCAGGCCGACCAGGCGTATGCGGTAATGGATGAGCGTGTCGCAGCCGAGCACGAAGAACAAAAGCATGCCCTGGAACACCCGCGCCACCTTGTCGGAGATGCCGAGCGCGCTCTGCACTGCTTCGCCGCCGAGATAGGTCAGTGCCAGCACCAGTCCGGCGGCAACGATGCCAAGCGGGTTGAGACGGCCGAGGAACGCCACGATGATGGCGGTGAAGCCGTAGCCCGGCGAAATGACGGGCTGCAGCTGACCGATGGCGCCCGAGACCTCCGAGATACCGGCAAGTCCCGCCAGCGCGCCCGACAGCAGGAAGGCAAAGAACACCATCCGGTTGAGGCCGAAGCCGGCGAAGCGTCCTGCCCGCGGGCTCGAGCCCAGCACGCGCACCTCGAAACCTTTCAGCATGCGGCTCATCAGGATCCAGACCAGCACCGCGGCGACCAGCGCGAAGACAAAACCCCAGTTTGCCCGTCCGGCATCCGGCATCAGTTCCGGCAACACGGCCGAATCGTTGAACTGGATGGTCTGCGGGAAGCCATGGCCCTGCGGATCGCGCCACGGTCCGCGCACCAGCCAGTCGAGGAAGAGTTGCGCGACATAGACCAGCATCAGGCTGGTCAGGATCTCGTTGGTGCCGAAGCGCGTCTTGAGCAGAGCCGGGATCGCCGCATAGGCCGCACCTCCGACCATGCCGAGCAACAGCATCAACGGCAGCACCAGCGGGCCTTCGAACTGCGGAAACAGTACTGGAAGCATCGAGCCAACGATGCCGCCGAGGATGAACTGGCCTTCGGCGCCGATGTTCCAGATGTTGGCCTTGTAGCAAACCGACAGGCCGACGGCGATCAGGATGAGCGGCGCGGCCTTGATCGCCAGCTCATGCAACTGCCAGACTTGGCTGATCGGCTCGATGAAATAGATGTTGAACGCAGTCAGCGGATTGACGCCGAGCAGCGCGAACATGACGGCCCCGGCAATGATGGTCAGCGCGAAGGCGATGAACGGCGACAGGGCCGAAAACAGCATGGAACGCTGCGGGCGTTTGACGAGTTCGAGGCGCATCATGCCGTCTCCAACGTGTGTTCGGCGTGACCGGGTTCGGCGCCACCCATCAGCAAGCCGACCTTCTCGAAGGTCGCCTCGGCGATCGGTATCGGCTTCGACAACTCGCCATTGTGCATGACGGCGATCGCATCCGAGATCTCGAACAGCTCGTCGAGATCCTGGCTGATCACCAGCACCGCCGATCCGCTGCGCGACAACTCGATCAAGGCCTGGCGGATGTGGGCGGCAGCGCCCGCATCGACGCCCCAGGTCGGCTGGTTCACCACCATGACGCTTGGCCGGCGGTCGAGTTCGCGGCCGACGATGAATTTCTGCAGATTGCCGCCCGAAAGAGCCGCGGCCTCCGGATCCGGCGCGCTCTTGCGCACGTCCATCGCCTCGATGATGCGTTGGGACGCGGCCTGGATGGCGGCGCTCTTGACCATTCCGCCGGAACCGACGAACGCCTTGCCGTCGGTGGCATGGCGCGACAGCAGCAGGTTTTCGGAAAGCTTCATGCGCGGTGCGGCACCGTGGCCGAGGCGCTCCTCCGGCACGAAAGCAGCGCCCAGCAGGCGCCGTCCGGTGATGGTGAGGCTTCCCGAATCCTTGCCGCGAATGCGCACCGAGGCGGCATCCTGCTGCAGCACTTCGCCTGAAACGGATTCGAAGAACTCGCCCTGACCATTGCCGGCGACGCCGGCGATGCCGATCACCTCCCCGGCGCGGACGTTCAGGTTGATGCCCCTGAGCGGGATCGAGAACGGCGTTGCCGGTTGGCGGCTGAGATTGCGGATTTCGAGCAGCGGCTGCGCCTTGTCGATGCCCTCGACCGGCGCGCGCACCACGGCCTGCACCTCGTTGCCGACCATCATTCGCGCCAGCGAAGAGGCTGTTTCCTCACGCGGATTGCAATGGCCGACCACCTTGCCGTGGCGCAGCACGGTGGCGCGGTCGCAGATGCGTTTGACCTCTTCGAGCCGGTGCGAGATGTAGAGGATGGATTTGCCTTCCGAGCGCAGGCGCTCCAGCGTCTCGAACAGCTTGTCGGCTTCCTGCGGCGTCAACACCGAGGTCGGTTCGTCCAGGATGATGAGCTGCGGCGTCTGCAGCAGGCAGCGGATGATTTCGATGCGCTGGCGCTCGCCCACCGACAGGTCGCCGACCAGCGATTCAGGGTCGAGCGGCAGGCCATAACTGAAGGAAAGCGCCCTCGCCTTCGCAGCGATGCTGCTGATCGGTGAGCCGTCATCCAGCGACAGCGCGATGTTTTCGGCCGCGGTCAGCGCCTCGAACAGCGAAAAATGCTGGAACACCATGCCGATGCCGAGCTTTTTCGCGACGCCCGGGCTGGAAATCCTGACGGCCTGACCGTTCCAGAAGATCTCGCCGGCATTGGGCTCCAGCGAGCCGAACAGCATCTTGACCAGCGTCGACTTGCCGGCGCCGTTTTCGCCGAGCAAGGCGTGGATCTCACCCCTGGCGATGTCGAGATCGATATGATCGCACGCCGTCAGCGTGCCGAATATCTTGGTGAGGCCACGCACCTCAAGCAGGTTCGTGCCGTCCTGATTTGCACTCACAGTGCCTCCCATCTGGTTAGCCAGACATGTTCTGTGTTCCCGCAGGCATGGTAGGCGCGGCCGGCTCTCATCGGAAAGCGGCACACGTCTTGAAAGAGCTTCAAGAATTTCAGCGGAAATTCAAGGGATAGCAAGGCAGAACGAACTAAGGGATGAGAATGGTCGTCCCTGTGGTCCTGCGGCCCTCGAGGTCGGAATGCGCCTTGCCGGCGTCCTTCAGCGCGTAGCGCTGGTTGATCTGGATCTCGACCGCGCCGCTGAGCACGACCTCGAACAGGGCGGCAGCAGAAGCGTCGAGGTCCTCGCGTTTTGCGTTGTAGACGAACAGTGTCGGCCTTGTTGCGAACAACGAGCCCTTCTGTGCCAGCAACGACATGCTGAACGGCGGTATAGGTCCCGAGGACTGGCCAAAGCTGACGAACATGCCGAGCGGCCGCAGGCAGTCGAGCGAAGCCGGAAACGTGTCGTTGCCGACCGAATCGTAGACGACATCGCATTTTTTGCCGCCGGTGATGGCGGCGACGCCGGCGACGAAATCTTGTTCCTTGTAGTTGATGACGTGATCGAAACCATGCGCCCTGGCGAGCTCGATCTTGTCGGACGAGCTGGCGGTGCCGATGACGGTGGCGCCGAGATGTTTTGCCCATTGGCCGAGGATCAGGCCGACGCCGCCTGCAGCGGCATGGAACAGGATCGTGTCGCCGGCCTTCACCTTGAACGTCCGCCGCAGCAGATATTCCGCGGTCATGCCCTTCAGCATCATCGCTGCGGCCTGTTCGTCGCTGATGCCATCCGGAACCTTGACCACGCGGCTGGCATCGATGACGCGTTCTTGCGCGTAAGCCCCCGTCGTCACGGCATAGGCGATGCGATCGCCCGGATTCAGCCAGTCGACGCCATGGCCGACCTCCAGCACCACGCCGGCGGCTTCGCTGCCTGGCACGAGCGGGAAGCCGCCGGGTGGCGGATAGAGACCGGAGCGATGGTAGACATCGATGAAATTGAGGCCGATCGCGGTGTGCCGGACCAGGATCTGCCCGGATCCCGGCTGGCCGGGATCAGTGTCCTCATAGGTCAGAACTTCCGGGCCGCCATTGGCATGAATGCGGATCGCTTTGGACATTGCTAGGCTTCCTGTGGGCTAGGCTTGTGGGGCCAGGCTCCCTGTGGGAGTGGCCGATCAGGCCTTTTTGCCACCGAGATTGGGAAAGAACTGCATGATGCCACCGATGCAGGCAAGATAAAGCCCGGTGATGGTGATGCCGATCTTGGTGAAGGTGCTGACCTGCTCGCCCAGCACGCCGATCTGATCGTAGAAGGCGGCGAGCGCCGCTTGGGCCAGGGCAAGCGCGCCGAAAGCGCACCACAACAGGGTCATCCCAAGGTTGATGCGCCGCAGCCGCACCACCCGCACCGGGTGGATGAAGTTGATCGGCACGAAAGTCAGGACGCCGGCCACCACCACCACCGCGAACGAAACCCATTGTCCGGGCTCGATGACGAACAGGGTGAACACCACCATGTTCCAGACCACCGGGAATCCCTTGAAGAAATTCTCCTTCGTCTTCATGCCGGTGTCGGCATAGTAGATGGCGCTGGAAACGACGATGATCGCCGCCGACAGGAATGACAGGCCCTCGCCCATGAAGCCGCGCTGATAGAGCGCGAAGGCCGGGATCAGCACGTAGGTCACGTAGTCGATGATGTTGTCGAGCAGTTCGCCCGACCATGTCGGCAGGATCTCCTTGACCTCGAGTTTTCTGGCGATCGGCCCATCGATGCCGTCGACGAACAGGGCCAGCCCGAGCCACCAGAACATTGCGGTCCAGCGCTCTTCACTTGCCGCCACGAGCGACAGGAAGGCCAGGAACGACCCCGAGGCGGTCAAAAGGTGGACGGAGAACGCCCTCGCCTGCGGCCAGGTGACCTTCTTCTTCGGGCGCGGAATCCGGTCCGTGATCTTTTTGGCGGCTTTTCGTGCTGCCAAATTCCTGGCCGTTGTGTTCTTGCTCACGGGCCCCGCCAATCCAGCTTGCAGATTTCGGCCGAACGGCCGGCGAAATTCCAGTTGCGGCCAAAAGCCCGCATCTTGCTCTTGTCGGACCTGGCCACGATGATCTCGGGCGCGATCCAGTATTCCGAATTGCTGATCACCGTATCCTTGTCACGGTCCTTGCCTTGGATGGGTGTGACCGCTCCGTCGATAATCCTGGGTATCTGGAAGATACGCGTTTTGTCACGCGTCTCATAGGTGATCGGCACCTGCTCGACACCGAGGAATTTGCCGACGAGGATTGAGAGCAGCGATGTGGTTCCACCTGCCTTGCCCGTGAAGATCTTTGTCAGCGCCTTGACCGCATAGACAGAGGCGCGGCTGTCGATGAACAGGCCCGCGGTCCAGTTGCCGCGGCTCATATAGCCTGGGATTTCCATGATCAGCCCAAGATTGAGCCCGGACAGATCGACCTCACCGAAATGGCCGGCATCGATGCGAAACCCGGCCCATGTCTGGCAATAGCCTTCGGTCGGCGGATGATTGCCAAGCGAGAGCACGCAAGGGCAAAAAACCGTGCAATTGCAGGAGAGTACGAGCTCTCCCTTCATCGCCCAGCTCTGGTCTGCCATCGATTTTCCCCCACTCACAGCGAGACTACTAGCAGCGCGGCTGCCCAGACAAGCAGTATCGCACCGGCCAGCCGGGTTGGAACCCTGCTGGCCGTTTGTTTTTCGATCAGGGTGAACAGGCCGATCAACGCCATCCAGAAAACGTTCATGACGCCAACGGCGAACATCACCAGCATCAAGGCCCAGCAGCAGCCCAGACACCACAGACCTTGCGCGGCACCGAGCCGAAAGATGTTAAGGGGCCTTGCGCTCCAGCTCGCGAAAAGGATCGAGAACGGGTTCCTGCATTTCTTCAGGCAAGCTTCCTTCAAGCCGCTGAACTGGTAGAGGCCGGCAATCAGCAGAGCGAGCGCACCGGCAATGCCGACGACCGGATCGAGCATCCCGGCTGACGAAGCGAATGCATGGACGGCCAAGGTCAGCGCCGCGAACGCAATTGAAGCGGCGAGCCAGACGCTGAGATAGCCGGCGACCAGCAGCAGCGGGTGAACGACCGGTTCGCCCTTGATGCGTGCCGTGTCAGCGATCTCGCAATAGGTGCGTATCATCGGCGCCGCCGAAGGCAGCATCGTCGCGATCGCCATCAGGAACCACATCGAAACGAGCGCGCCGGCCTGCAAGCCGAGACCTGCGTCCAAAGGCACCGGTGAGAGGCACAGCACAAAGAACCGTTCCAGGAAATAGGGCAGCGGCAGTTGCGGCAGGCTGCGAAGGATCGTGTCGCCAGGGGCGCCGACGCCCGCAATCCCTGTTTCAGCCCCGCGGATTGCCATCGCCGCAAGAGACAGCCATGCAAGCAGGATGCAAGCGCCGACAACGACGTTTACCGTGACCCGGGGATTGCGCGCGATGCCGGCCATGGCGCGGCCGGCGCGGTCGAGATGGCTGAAGTCGTCCTGCTGGCCGGTCATGACATCCGAATGGGCCGAATCGCCGCGTTGATCAAGCGGCATGATCTGACCTATATGCTGATCGAACGGCAGGTCGGGTGGACCGCCTCGCATTGCAAGCCGGAAGCCGATCTTGGAGCATCAGCAAACTGCGCGGATACTGGTTGCCGGCACGGGGCCGGCAGGGCTGATCGCGGCACTGGGTTTTGCCGCCGAAGGTTTCCCGGTGACACTGGTCGGGCCGGAGGCCACCGCCCCCGATGGTCGCACGACGGCCCTGATGAACCCTGCCTTGAAAGTGCTCGACCGGCTCGGCGTGCTCGAAGCCGTCATATCCAAGGCGGCGCCTCTGAAAGTGATGCGCATCGTCGACGCCACCAGCCGGCTGATCCGCAGCCCGGTCGTCACCTTCCGTGCCAGCGAGATCGACGAGGATGAATTCGGGCTGAACCTTCCCAACAGCGTCCTCACCCCGGCACTCGCCGGCGCCGTTGCTGCGCATCCCGGCATCGACTGGCTGAGGTCGATGGTGGCGAACTGGCATCTCGATGCCGAGCACGTCCGTGCCGGCCTCGCCGACGGCAGCACGGTCGACGCAGCGCTGGCGGTCGCCGCCGATGGGCGGTTGTCACCGGCGCGCCAGGCAGCCGGCATCTCGACTTCGGCCCGCTCCTATCCGCAGGCAGCTCTCGTCCTCAATTTCGGCCATAGCGGCGACCACGCCTTCACCTCGACCGAATTCCACACCGAGACCGGTCCGTTCACGCAGGTCCCGCTGCCCGGCAATCGCTCCAGCCTGGTCTGGGTGGTCAAGCCCGAGACCGCGACCGAGCTCGCCGCGCTGGACGATGCGACACTTTCTCAGCGGGTCGAACAGCAGATGCAGTCGATGCTGGGCCGGGTGGCTGTCGAGCCGGGCCGGCAGATCTACCCGCTATCGGCGGTGACGCCGCTGCGTTTCGCAAGGGATCGGGTGGCGCTGGTCGGCGAAGCCGCCCATGTGTTTCCGCCGATCGGTGCGCAAGGCCTCAACCTCGGCATCAGAGACGTCGACGATCTAATTGGAATCGCTTGTGAAAATCTATCCGATCCGGGCGCAGCCAAGGCGCTTGCAGCCTACGATTTCAAGCGCCGCCCCGACATTCTGGCGCGCAGCAGCGCGGTCAACCTGCTCAACATGTCGCTGCTTTCCGACATGCTGCCGGCGCAGATGGCCCGCGTTGCCGGGCTCGGCGTGCTCGGAGGCTTCGCGCCGCTTCGGGCTTTTTTCATGCGCGAGGGGCTTCGTCCCGGCAGCGGTTTTGCCGCGCTTGCCGGCGGGTTAGGGAAACAGGTCCGGCGCTAGGATATTGTGCCGGATCAGGTAGAGCAGCCCGGTAACGGTCACGACCGACAGGCAGGTAGTGATCAGCACACTGGCCGACGCTCGCTGTACCCAGACGCCATACTGCTGGGCGATGACGAAGACGTTCGTGGCGGTCGGCAATGCGGCCAGAAGCACCGCCGAGAAGACCCATGTCTCAGAGAAATTGCCGATCCAGCTCAGCACGACATAACAGAGCAACGGGTGCAGGATCAGCTTCAGCGCGGCGATCGGAACCATCTCATGCGGGACGCGATTGAGCGGCCTGAGCGCCAGCGTGACGCCCATGGCAAACAGCGCGCAAGGTGCGGCCGCACGGGAAAGATATTCTAGAAATCGCTCCACCGGCACGGGCGGTCGAAAGCCGATATAGGCGGCGCCGACACCCAGGGTGGTTGCGATGATGAACGGATGCAGCACGATCTTGCGCACGACGCCGAGCGCAAGCCGGAGAGGAGTGGTCTTCTCGTCGCCAGACAGCGCCATCATCATGGGCGCGATGGCGAAATGCATGATGTTCTCGAAACAGAAGATCAAGGCGACCGGCACAGCCGCCTCCTCGCCGAAGGCCAGCAATGCCAGGCCCGGTCCCATATAGCCGATATTGCCATAGGCGGCCGCGAGCGCCTTGATGGTCGATTGCGCTATCTCGCCGCGCGAGGTCAGGACCGACCCCATGAACATCAAGGAAAATATCATGAAGGTCGAGACGACCGAGCCGAAGATGAAGCGCCATTCCGTCAGGTCTTCAAACGGCGTCTTGGCAAGCAGCTGGAAGAAAAGTGCCGGCAGCGCGACATAGACGATGAACGTGTTCATCCAGCCGAGCGCGTCCAGCGGCTGCCTGGTGATGCGCGCCACCAGAAACCCGACAAAAATCAAGCCGAAGAACGGAAGAACAAGACCGATGACGTCAGACATTTTTATGCTGGTCCGAAACCCTGGCGCCGGGCTAGCCCGTTGCTTAATAGGGCGTCAAGCGCCTCGGGATTGAATTGATGCGCGGTCTGCGCCAAATAAGCTCAAGGAATTCAGTGGTGAGTACGATGAAAACAGCCAAATTCGCAATCGGACAGGTGGTTCGCCACCGGCTGTTTCCATTCAGGGGCATCATTTTCGATGTCGATCCGCAATTCGCCAACACCGACGAATGGTACGAAGCCATCCCCGCCGACGTGCGGCCGCGCAAGGATCAGCCTTTCTATCATCTGCTCGCCGAGAATTCGGAGACCGAATACATCGCCTACGTCTCCGAGCAGAATCTGCTTGAGGATCAGTCGGGTGAGCCGGTCCGGCATCCGCAGATCAAAGAGATGTTCGACAAGAGGCCGGACGGCGGCTACCAGCCGAAACGGCAGTCCACGCATTAGCCTGCTGGAAGACAATCACAAAAAAAGCGGGGCATGAACCCCGCTTTTTTGTTGGCTCGGCGATATCGGCCGATCAGTTGGCGGTCTTCGCCTTGTCCTGCTCTTCCTTGAGCTTCTTGGCGAAATCCTGGTTGTTCTTGGCGACGAAGTCCTGAAGCTTCTTCTGCCTGTCCTCGATGTCCGACTGCTGCAGCGCCGGGCCGTCATAGGCGCCGCTGAAGCCCTGCAGGGCGATCTTGATCGGATTGGGCTGGTTCTGGAAATTGACGGAAGTCAGCGTGATCGCCTGGCCTTTCTTGAATGCCGCGACGAGCTGATCGGTCAGCGGCACTTCGGCCACGCAACGATCCGGGAAGCAGATCACATAGTCGAGCTTCTGCGCCTTGCCGGTGTCGATCTGCAGGCCGATGCCGGGAGGCACCAGACGGCCGGTCGGAACCGTCACCTGGAACACCTTGCGGTTCACCTTGCCCTTGAGCTCGATCAGGCTGACGCCGGTGACCAGCTGGCCATTGCCGGCAGTGGTGATGTTCTGGACGTTGCAGATGTCGACGTCTTCCTGCTTGGTGCAGGCCTTGAACCAGCCTTGCGGAATCTGCTGCTGCTGCTGCTGTGCGGAAGCGGCGGGAAGCCCTGCGCCGAGAAAGCCGACCACGCCAGCGGCCATGACCGACAGGCGGTACGCGTTGCTGTTCAGGCTCGTCATGTCGTGCACTTCCTCTCAAATGATCCCGGGACCGGCTTCTTCGTGCCGTGTGGTCCAGCTACCTGTTGCCGAAATGAGGCAACAGAATGACTTCGGAGGGCGTGTTACACTGCAAGCGAGGCCGAATCCAGCCCGGCGCCTGCGATTCTTGGCCGTGCGATTTGGGCCGTGCGATTTGGGCTGATGTATCTGGCCGGAGCGCGGTGGCGCCATGCTAGGGTGCAGTCCGAATCATCAAGCCGCCCAGTAAGGAGACGGTCATGGGCCGCGTTCTTGTTTGGCTGATCACCGCGATATCGTTTCTCGCCCTTTCGCATCAGCCGGCCGCCTCGGAGCCGAAGCACGCCATCGCCATGCAGGGCGAGCCGGCGCTGCCGCCCGACTATACGCATTTCAACTACGTCAATCCCGACGCGCCGAAGGGTGGCTCGATCACCTATTGCGTCGTCGGCAGCTTCGACAATCTCAACCCTTTCATCCTCAAGAGCCTGCGCACCACGGCGCGCGGCATGATGGATACGATCTTCGGCAATCTGGTCTTCGAGCCGTTGATGCAGCGCAATGCCGACGAGGCTTTCACGCTCTACGGTTTGTTGGCCGACAGCGCCGACATGGATCCGGAGCGCAAGAGCATCGAGTTCCATCTCAATCCGAAGGCCAAATGGTCGGACGGTCAGCCGGTGACGCCGGAGGACGTGCTGTTCAGTTATGATGTCTACACCGACAAAGGCCGCCCGCCTTACAGCGACCGCATGGCCAGGGTCGCCAAGCTCGAAAAGACCGGCGACCACAGCGTGCGCTTCACCTTCAACGACAAGGCCGATCGCGAATTCCCGCTGATCATCGCGCTGACCCCGATCATCCCGAAGCACGCCTTTGACAAGGAGACCTTCGACAGGACGACGCTCAAGCCGGTGATCGGCAGCGGTCCGTATACGATCGCGCAGGTGCAGCCAGGCCAGCGCATCGTCTTCAAGCGCAACCCGGACTATTGGGGCAAGGATGTCCCCGCCAAGCGCGGTTTCGACAATTACGACCAGATCACCATCGAGTATTTCCTCAACGCCAACGCCAAGCTCGAAGCGTTCAAGAAAGGCCTCTGCGCCATCGATGACGACAGCGATCCGGTGAAGCGCGAGCGCGATCTCGATTTTCCGGCCTTCCACAAGGGCGACGTGATCGCCGAAACCTTCGACACCGGCATTCCGCCGGTGGTGACCGGTTTCCTGTTCAACACGCGGTTGCCGAAATTCGCCAACCCGGTCGTGCGGCGCGCGCTCGGCATGCTCTACGACTTCGAATGGGCCAACAAGAACCTGTTCGGCGGCAAATACACGCGCACGATGAGTTACTGGCAGAATTCCGAGCTTTCCGCGCTCGGCCATCCGGCCGACGACAGGGAGAAAGCGCTTCTGGCGCCCTACCCCGGCCGCGTGCCGGCCGATGTCATGGACGGCACATGGCGGCCGCCGGTGACCGACGGATCGGGCCAGGATCGGCGCGTCGTGAAGGCAGCTTTCGATCTTTTGAAAAGTGTCGGCTACCACGTGCAGAATGGAACGATGCTTGATCCCGAAGGCAAACCCTTCGGCTTTGAGATCCTGACCGCTTCGCAGGACGAGGAGCGCCTTGCCGGCATCTATCAGCGCACGCTGGAGAAGATCGGCATCAATCTCACCATTCGCAGCCTCGACGGCGATCAGATCCAGTCGCGCAAGCAGCGCTTCGATTTCGAGGTCTTGGTCGGATCGAGCGGCTTCAACAATTCGTTGTCACCCGGCATCGAGCAGAGCGGGCGCTGGAGTTCGACTGCCGCCCGGACGGAAGGCTCGTTCAATCTCGCCGGCGTCGCCGATCCGGCTGTGGACGCGGCAATCGAGGCGATGCTGCGCGCCCGCTCCAAGGAGGATTATGTTGCCGCCGTTCGCGTTCTCGACCGGCTGCTGATCTCCGGCAACTACATGGTGCCGATGCAGTACAACACGCAGCAATGGATCGCCTACTGGAACTACCTGGAACATCCGCAAAAGACGCCCATATTCGGGTATCAACTGCCAACATGGTGGCGCAAACCCAACTGAGGGATCAGGAGATCGAGATGAGCGAATTGAACGCCATCACCGTCGATGTGGTTTCCGATGTCGTCTGCCCCTGGTGCTTCATCGGCCAGAAGCGGCTCGACAGGGCAATCGCCGCCGTCGGCGATGTCGACGTGCATGTCCGCTGGCGGCCGTTCCAGCTCGATCCGACCATTCCGCCCGAAGGCAAGGACCGCCGCGAATACATGCTGGCAAAATTCGGCAGCGACGAGCGCATCCGCGAAATTCACGACCGCATCGAGCCGCTGGGCGAAGCGGAAGACATTTCCTTTGCCTTCGACGCCATCAAGGTGGCGCCGAATACGCTGGATGCGCACCGGCTGATCCGCTGGGCAGGGGCCGCCGGCGAAGCCATTCAGAACAGGCTTGTACGGCGGCTGTTCCAGCTGAATTTCGAGGAAGGCGCTGACATCGGCGACCATGCCGTGCTGGTCGAAGCCGCGCGCGAGGCTGGCATGGATGCGTCCGTGGTCGCCTCGCTTTTGCCGACCGAGGCCGATGTCGAGGCGGTGCGCACCGAGATCGCCACCGCGTCGCGCATGGGCATTTCTGGTGTGCCGTGCTTCCTGCTCGAGGACAAATACGCCGTCATGGGCGCGCAGGATGCCGATACGCTGGCCGATGCCATTCGCCAGGTGGCGGCTGCCAAGGCGCGAGGCGAACTGGAAAAGGCCGGCTGAGCCGACCGCCCTCTCCTCACCGCGACGGCAGCAAACGTTACTTCACCGTCGCTTTGGCCTTGCTGATGAAAATCCATGGCCGTTCGTGGCCGTGCAGGTCAGTCCCTTGGTTGACGACTGGCACGAGAACGGCCCGGCGCTCCAGCTGTTGCCGTAGCCAAGCTTGTCGACATCGCTGCAGCAGCCCTGCTCGCCTGGGTTTTTGATCAGCGTTGCTGGCCCCTTCGGACCCAGGATAATCGTAAGGTAGCTCGGCTCGACGCGCGAGCAGCTCAGTTCCGGGCCGCCATCCCTCGGCTCATAGGTGCCGGTGCCGCCTTTGGGCGTGTAGATGCAGCCGATGTTGAACTCGATCTGGCCCTCGGCGCTGGCCGGAATGCTTTGCTCGCCGGCATGCGCCAAAGGTACAAAGGCAAAGAGGGACAGGATTGCGGCCGCGCGTGCAAGCCTTGGGAGCTTCCTTGTTGGAGAACCGGACATGCATGAGTGTCGACGATGCCGGGCAAGGTTCAATTCCAAGCGGATGAATTGTCAAACGCAGTCCCTTGTCTGACCCGACAAACGGAACGCGCCGCTCGATCGATTCTCTCGTCAATTCCTGCCCCCGGCAGGGACGACCACGGCATTCCTGGCGAGTCACGAGCCGCAGATTTTCGAGCTCTCTGGGCCGTCCGCAGTGAGAAAACCGATCGCTCGACACGATTTCGAGTTCACGAAACCGTGTGAAAGCCTTCCCTAAGGGAAGCCGCACAAGCGTCACGACTCGATAGATCAAGCGATTGAAATTAAAAGCAATATCTGGCTTTTTGCCAACGGTTGTCGCTATATTTCAGCATGTAATCTGTTGCCTCACGGCAACGGCTGCCGGGGCAATCCGGTCGGCCCGGTTTTAAATTAATGGAAAATGATCAATTGGTGTTACCATCCGTAACAAAAGAAAAAAGGTTTGGGCGGGATAGTGATTCGGGTCGGTAGACCATCGCAAGAGTCAGTACCGGAAAAAACACCTCGCGATGCCGCAGGGCGATCGCTTCTGACGCCGGTGTCGTCGATGCGCAGCTTCTGGGGCCTGATGCGGGCCTACTGGGTTTCCGACCGCTGGAAGGAAGCCTGGACGCTGACGCTGGTGATCGCGCTGCTCACGGCGTTGTCCAGCAAGGCCGGTGTCTGGTTCGCCGAAGCCTCGGGCGAACTGGTCAATTCCATCGCCTTCTTCCATGACGCCGCCAACACCACGCCGCTTCGCTCGCTTTTGGTCAATGCCGGCGTCCTCGTGCTGCTGGTCGTACTCAAGGACGCTGGCTTCACCGGCATCCGCAACCTTGTCTCGGCGACGTTGCACCGCAAATGGCGCGGTTGGCTGGACAGCCGCTTCAATGAAGCGCTGCTGGACGGCAATCATACGCATTTCCATGCCCAGCACGCGTCGACCGGCAGCGGCGCACCGGCCCCCGACAACATCGACCAGCGCGTCCAGGAATCCATCAAGGACATGACCGGTGGCGCCATCGGGCTCGCCATGGGCGTGCTTGGCGTTGCCACATCGCTCTATTTCGTCGGCCAGAAGCTGCTCGAAAACTCCGTCGAGGTGAAGGGGCTGGAATTTCTCGGCAGCTATGGCAGCGCCATCCTCGCCTTCCTGGCCGTCGCCACCTACGTGCCGCTGAACACTTGGATCGCGGTCAAGCTCGGCGGCCTGCTCGAGCGCCTCAACGTCAGGATGCAGCAGGCCGAGGGCAGCTATCGCGGCGAGCTGACGACATTCCTGCGGCGGTCCTTCCACGTCGCGGCGTCTCAGGGCGAAGGCGTGCAAAGGACCATGCATGGCCGGCTTTATGTCGACATCGACGGCACCTGGACGCGGCTGAACATCGTCAACACCGTCTATATGTCGTTCGAGCTGATCTACAATTTCATCGGTGCCCGCATTGTCGCCTACGGACCGGGCCTGGTGCCGTTCATCCACAACGGTCTCGACCTCAAGGGCTACATAACCGGCTCCGAGCTGGTCAATTCGCTGATCGGCCAGTGTTCCTGGTTCATCCACGTCATGCCCGCCATCGCCACGTTGCGCGCCAACAGCCAGCGTGTCACCGAGCTGGCCAATGCGATCGAGAATGTCCAGCATCCGCAGGAATTCTACAGCCAGACCGGCCGCTCCGACTTCCACTATGCCAGCCAGAACCCGGTTTTCGGCCTGACCATCCAGAAGCTCGAACTGGCGCATCAGGGCGAGGACGCGACGCCCTTTCTCAGCGCCGCCAATCTGCGCTTCCGGCGCGGCGAATGGACTTTCCTGAAAGGCGAGTCCGGTTGCGGCAAGACCTCGCTGATCAAGGCGATCAACGGCCTGTGGCCCTATGGCCGCGGCACCATCGTCTTCCCCGAGGGCGTCAAGAGTTTCTATGCCGCCCAGGAGGTCAAGCTGCAGCCTGTGTCGCTGAAACAGTTGGTCTGCCTGCCCGGCTCCGAGCACGACCATGGCGATGCGCAGGTGGCGTCGGCGCTGCACAAGGCGGGGCTCGGCGACTTCATCGAGCACATGGCCGACGAAAGCCGCGAAGGCAAAAGCTGGGACCAGGTGCTGTCGGGCGGCCAGAAACAGAAGCTGGTGGTGGCTCGCATCGTGCTGCAGCAGCCGGGATTGCTGTTCCTCGACGAGGCGACCGGCGCGCTCGACCCCGATGGCAAGGTCGCCTTCCACCAGGCCATCAAGGACAACTGCCCCGATGTCACGGTGATCAGCGTCATGCACGAGGCGGTGGCGCCGAGATCGATGACGGGCAGCGAGTTCTATCACAGCATCGTCGCGATCGCCGACGGCGTCGCCACCAAGAAGCCGCTGGTTCCGACCCTCCCCGCCGAACTCACCACCATTCTGGTGCAGCCAAGGCCGGCCCCAAGGCCGGTCGAGGACAAGTGGCTGCGCTTCTCGCGCCGGCTGAAGCAGAAATAACGGTTATTCCGCCCTGGTCTGCCTGGTCGAACGGCGGCCGGTGATCACAGTCTCGCGATCTCGGCTGCTCGTCGGCATTTTCCCTCCTCACCGCGATTGACACGGCAAGGCGCGCTCCTATGTTGCGCCCGCTTGCAGACAATCAAACGCGAACCCGCAAGCAGAAAGGTCACCGCGCCATGCCTGGCGACAGTCACAGTCGAACGCAACAGCCGTCCGCCCTGACGTGACCTCACATGGTTCATGTCCTGCCGGACGGCAAGGAGTGAGCCATGAACGAATTTACCACGGTGGCAAGCGACGAGGCCGTCGCGATTGCCCGTATCCTAGCCAACGATCACGTCGCCGACATTGTCGAGGCCCTGAACAGGGAGCCTCGAGAGACCGCGACGGAACTGCTCTGTGAAGTGACGTTCGAACGTCTGGTCGAGATCTTCGATCAGCCGGAACTCGACGGCGCGTCGGAACTCATGGAGGCGCTGCCGCGCGCCAAGGCGGGCAAGCTGCTCACCGCCATGTCGGTCGACCGTGCCGCCGACATTTTGCGCGAGCTCGACGAGCCGGCGCGTTCCGAGCTGCTCGGCGGACTTGCGCCGCCGCTGCGCGCAACGCTGCTCTCCATCCTCGGCTATCCCGAAGGCAGTGCCGCATCGATCATGACGACGGAGTTCGTCAGCGTGCCCTCGGACTGGAGCGTCGGGCAAACGCTCGACTACATCCGCAAGGTGGAGCGGACGCGCGAGACCGTCTATGCGATCTATATCGTCGATCCGCAAACGCACCTGCTTGTGCGCTCGACGGGCCTGCGCCGGCTGATCACCGGTGAGCCGGACGATTCGATCATGACGGTGGCGCCGGATCATCTTCCGGTGACGGTCGGCCCGCTGACCGATCGCGAAACGCTGGCGCAGACGATCTCCAAATACGATCTGCTCGCCGTTCCGGTCGTCGACCATGGCAAGATCCTCGGCATCGTCACCATCGACGACATCATCGACACGATGATCGCGGAGACGACCGAGGATGTGCACCGTTTCGGCGGCATGGAGGCGCTGGACGAGCCGTACATGAAGATGAGCTTCCTCGCCATGATCAGGAAACGCGGCGGCTGGCTGTGCGCGCTGTTCATCTCGGAGATGCTGACGGCCAACGCCATGCAGAGCTATGAGGGCGAGCTGGAGAAGGCGATCGTGCTGACGCTGTTCATCCCGCTGATCATGAGCTCCGGCGGCAATTCCGGCTCGCAGGCGACCTCGCTGGTCATCCGCGCGCTGGCCTTGCGCGAGATCGGCCTTGGCGACTGGTGGCGGGTGGCGCTGCGCGAGCTGCCCACCGGCCTGGTGCTGGGCGCCATGCTCGGTGTGGTCGGCGTCTGCCGCATCGCGCTCTGGCAGTATATGGGCTTCTACGACTATGGCCCGCACTGGCCGCTGATCGCCACCACGGTGGGTGCTGCACTGGTCGGCATCGTCACCTTCGGTTCGCTGTCGGGGTCGATGCTGCCGTTCGCCTTGAAGCGCATCGGCTTCGACCCGGCCAGCGCATCGGCGCCGTTCGTTGCCACGCTGGTCGATGTCACCGGGCTGGTGATCTATTTCTCGGTGGCGCTGGTGATCCTGCGCGGCACGCTTCTGTAGCAACCATCTCCGCCGTGGCATGACCTTGCCGCGGCGGAGTTCCTCAACCAGGATTTGCCGTCAATCGACCCGCTCGCCGTCCTTCACGCGATAGGTCGGCTTGTACATGGTGACCAGTTCTTCCGCCGCTGTCGGATGCACGGCCATCGTACGGTCGAAATCGTCCTTGGTCAGGCCGGCCTTCAGCGGGATGCCGAGCAGCTGCGCCATCTCGCCGGCGTCCGGCCCCAATATGTGGGCGCCAAGCACTTTCTTCGACGCGCCATCGACCACCAGCTTTATCAGCATCTTCTCGTCGCGCCCGGACAGGGTGTGCCGCATCGGCCGGAATGTGGCGCGGTAGATCTCGATGTCGGAAAAGCGTTTGATGGCATCGTCCTCAGACAGGCCGACCGTGCCGATCTCCGGCTGTGAGAAGACGGCGGTCGCGATCGTCTCGTGATCGGGCGCGGTCGGATTTCCCTTGAAGGCGGTTTCGATGAAGCACATCGCCTCATGGATCGCCACCGGCGTCAGCTGCACGCGGTTGGTGACGTCGCCGATTGCCCAGATGTTGTCGACATTGGTGCGGGAATATTGGTCGACGGCGATGGCGCCGGTCTTGGTCATCTCCAGTCCGATGCCTTCCAGGCCCATATTCTCGGTGTTGGGAATGCGGCCGATGGCCAGCATCACCTGGTCGACGGTCAGCACCTCGCCACCGCTGACCAGCGCATCGAGCCGGCCGTCCGGCCGCTTGCGGATCCATTCGGACACGGAATGGCAGAGGATCCTTATCCCCTTCTTTTCCATCGTTTCGTGCAGCATGCGCCGCAGGTCCATGTCGAACCGGCTGAGGATCTCCTTGCCGCGATAGACCAGCGTGGTGTCGACGCCGAGACCGTGAAAAATGTTGGCGAACTCGACGGCGATGTAACCGCCGCCCTCGATCATGATCGCCCTGGGCAATTCCTTGAGGTCGAAAGCCTCGTTGGAAAAGATGCAATGTTCGTGGCCGGGCAGCGCCGGATGCGCCGCCGGGCGGCCGCCGGTGGCAATCAGAATCTGGTCTGCTGTGACGGTGCGATCCTCACCCAGGAGATGCACGACATGCGGATCGACGATCATGGCGCGCGAGTGGAAGGTCTCGCCGCCGGCGCCCTCGACGTTCCTGACGTAGATCGCCTCCAGCCGGCTGATCTCGCGATCCTTGTTGGCGACCAGCGTCTGCCAGTCGAAACTGGCTTCCGGCACCGTCCAGCCATAGCCGGCGGCGTCGGCGAAGTGCTCGGGAAATTGCGAGGCATAGACGTAGAGCTTTTTCGGTACGCAGCCGCGGATGACGCAGGTGCCGCCATAGCGGTATTCCTCGGCGATGCCGACACGCTTGCCGAGTGCCGCGGCGACGCGCGCCGCCCTCACCCCGCCCGAGCCGCCGCCGATGACGAAAAGATCGTAGTCGTAACCGGCCATGACGCGGCTCCCAGGCTTCAGAAATGTGTCAGACAGGTAGGCCGCAAAACGGCAAAAGAAAAGCCCGGACAGGCCGGGCTTTCGCAGTAGGCCGCAAGGCCATTTGAAAATGCGGGTCAGTTGTTGTCCGCGGGGGCCGCGCCGTCGGCGGGCGCTGCGCCATCGGCCGGAGCTGCGGCTCCGTCGGCGGGCGCGGCAGGTGCTGCCTGCGCCTTTGCCTTGGCGGCTGCGGCCAACGTTTCGCCGACCTGCTGGGCGAGATCGCGGCCGAGGCCGTTCTGCCAGATGTCGGCTGCCTTGACCAATTCGCGGGTCACCGTCGGGCCGCTATCGAGCAGCTTCTTGCCCGAATCGGAATTGTAGAAGGCGGCGATGTCGGTCAGTTCCTTTTCGGAGAACACTTTCGCGTAGGCGAGTGCTGCTTCCTTCTCGAGGTCGGCGCGGCGCGAGGCCAGCGCCAGAGCCTTCTCGTTGATCGTCTTGCCGATCAGTTCCTGCATGTCCGGGTTCTTCTGGATCAGCTGCGATTCGAGCGCCGCGGCTGCCTGCGGCAGGATGTTGTCGAACGGGTCGGTCGCGTGGATCGCAGCGACCGCCGCGCGGGCGGCCTTCAGGTGCGCTTCCGTGACATCCTGCGAAAACGCCGGCGACGAGAAGGCGAAAACGGCCGAGGCCGCCAGAAGGACGGAAAGGCTGCGAACCCGGTTATGCAACGTCATGATCGGTAGAACTCCCTGGTTTTCGGGCGGCATGGACGGTTTGGATACCGTCGCCGCCGGCGATGATGGCCGCTGAAGCCAGCCCGATGAAAAGACCATGCTCGACCACGCCCGGAATGGCGTGGAGAGCATTCGAAAGCGCTCTTGTATCCGGAATGCGGCCAAAAGATGCATCGAGGATAAAATGGCCGCCGTCTGTAACAAAAGCCTGTCCGCCCGTCATCCTCAATGTGACCGGTCCGGAAAGACCGAGCTTTTCAGCCGCTGCGGCAACCGCGATTTCAGTGGCGCGCAGGCCGAACGGATTGACTTCGATCGGCAGGGGAAAACGGCCGAGCGTCTCGACCATCTTGGAGCGGTCGGCGATGACGATCATGCGCTGGGACGCCGCGGCGACGATCTTCTCGCGCAGCAGCGCGCCGCCGCCGCCCTTGACCAGGGTCAGTTCCGGGTCGACTTCGTCGGCGCCGTCGACGGTGAGATCCAGCTCTGGCGTTTCCTCCAGCGTCGACAGCGGCACGCCAAGCTCGCGGCACAGCAACGCGGTGCGCTCCGAAGTCGGCACGCCGATGATCGCCATGCCGGTTGCGACCTTTTCGGCAAGCAGCCGCACGAACTCCTCGGCCGTGGTGCCGGTGCCGATGCCAAGCCGCATGCCGTCGCTTACATGGGCGAGTGCTGCCCGCGCGGCTTCGACCTTCAACTGCCTTGCATCCATGTCGGTTATTGCCCCGGAAATTCGCTGCCGGGCTCGTAGCATTTTTGCCGGTCCGGTCAAAGCCCTGGACGGCGCTTCTCCAGGTGATGCTCAGTATAGGAATTATTTCCTTGACGGGTGAGCGCAGCTATGCTACATTTTTGCCTATGGTGTTGATTTGCGCCAACAGCCCGCCGTCGAGGCGGTTTTTTTCATAGCGGCGTCCAGCCGCGAATGCCCGGCCTGATAAGCAGGCCCCGCCTGAACGAACTGGCCCCGCGCTTGCCTTGACGCGCCGCAGCCTTTATCGCCTGCCCATTGCACACCTGCCCAGGACAGACCATGACCCGACCGATCATCGTGTTCGACCTCGACGGTACGCTGATCGACACAGCGCCGGACCTGCTCGACAGCCTCAACCACAGCCTGGCCGCCAGCGAGATCGCGGCGGTCGACGAAGCCGGCTTCAGGCGCTTTGTCGGTCACGGCGGCCGGGTGATGATCGAGCGGGCGCACGCCGCCCATCAGCGATCGCTTGCCGTCGAGGAGCACGACCGGCTGCTGAAACTTTTCCTCGACCACTACACGCTCAACATCCCCGGCAAGTCGCGCCCCTACCCCGGTGTCGTCGAGGCGATCGCGCGCTTCGAGGAGGCCGGCTATATCCTCGCCATCTGCACCAACAAATACGAAGCCAACTCGCTGGCGCTGATCGAGGCGCTCGGCCTGACCAAACATTTCGCGGCGATCGCCGGCCAGGACACGTTCGCCTTCCGCAAGCCCGACCCGCGCCATTTGATCGAGACCATAAAGCTGGCCGGCGGCGACCCTCACCGCGCCCTGATGGTCGGCGATTCGCAAACCGACATCGACACGGCGAAAGCCGCCGGCATTCCGGTGGTGGCGGTCGATTTCGGCTACACCGACCGCCATGTGCGGGAGTTCGAGCCTTCTGCGGTGATTTCGCATTTCGACGCCCTGACGCTCGATCTGGCGCAAAGGCTGATTGCTGCCGCCGGAAACTGACCGGAAGGCGGCGGGAGACAGGGCGCAAAGCACAGCAAAACCGATCCGTGTCAGAACGCCGGACACCGCCTTGACTTCCCGCACCTGCCTCCCTTATATCGCGGCTCGCTTGGCCTTCGGGCAACGAGCGGGCGATTAGCTCAGCGGGAGAGCACACCCTTCACACGGGTGGGGTCGCAGGTTCAATCCCTGCATCGCCCACCATCGGCCTTCCTGACCGCCGCACCCCAAAATGCCTAGCAACTACCCCCCGCCCCTTCCCCGCCAATTCTTCTGGGCGAATTCCACGCGCTGCTGTAGCTCGCATATCTCTGGAACGGGCAGACGTCGGAGCCGTTTCGGACCTTCATCTGTTCGCGATCCCAAAACGACACCTCGATGCGGTCGTCGGCGCAAAAGACCGTATAGCGTTGTTCCGGTTCAGCGCTCGGGCTTGCTCCATGGGCCGGGCTTCATCGAGCGTCACTTGCCCGACAGGTCGCTGAGCGCTTCGTCCATTAGCCAAAGATGCGTAGTCGCAGCAATGGAAGGCGGCGAGATAGTCGCCGCGCATGAACTCCTGTCGATGGGGCCAAACTCTGCCCTACGCCGGTCGAGCCGCGATCAGCGCTTCATCGCGTGCAGGATGGCCTGCATGTGCTCTTCCAGGTCGAGTTCACCCCGAGCCTCGGCGGTCAACAGGTAATCGGCCTTGGCCCGGCGGTCGCCTCGGCTGATCGCTGGATAGGAGCAGATGGCCAGCAAGGCTTCCTGTTCAATCCGGTCTGCCCTCTTGCATTCGTGGCTGCTGCTGCCCGCTTGATGAACAACCCTGTGAAGCTCGACATAGCTGGCTTCATGGGCTCCGATCAGCGCCCGCAATTCGGGTGAGGCCCCTTCCGCTTCGGCAAACGTCGGTTCAATGACCGAGGCGACGGCGGTAAACGCAAGAAGTGTACGGCGTGTGATTTCGGGCATGCCTCATATCCCTGCTGTCCGATCATGCAGGCACACCATAGCACCGGCGCAACGGTTCGAAGAGATGCTCCGGGACGCGACCGCACTGTCTGCTGACAAAATGTACTCGCTCCCGCAGCCCGCCCTCCCAGCAGCCAGTGTGGCCTTAAGTCGCAATGATTGGCTTGCGAAAGCAGGGTTTCGGGCTTCATTGACGCTGCGATCGACACCATATGGTGATCCACAGCCCTCCAAACGAGAGAAGCTCGCTTTGACGCGGTCGCATAGCGGCCGTCAGCCGGCAATGGCTATGAACCAGGAACCTGAAAAACAATGCCTGAAAATGTCAGACCAATTTCGAAAGACGTCCCCCTCATTCAGCTAGGCGTCTATCAGTGCCGCTTCCCGGTAAGCGAAGACCGGTCGGTACCCGGCGGTTATCGTTTTTGTGCCGGGCCAACCTCGGCGGATCGCGTCTATTGCGATCACCACCACAGCATCGTGACCGCCGTCGACCCTCGTCGAACCCGTTCAGGTCTCCACCCCGCTCAACGACGCGCCGCGTAAGTCAAGTGCGCGGCGGCCCCTCATTCGGGAAGCTGCAAACCAGTGGACGGAACCGGCACCCGTTTCAGTTGCGGAACAAACCGGCATACCAGCGAGTTTCTCCCCGACGAAACTTGAGGGAAAGCCATGTCCAGATTTCTGCTGGCGACCAGCGTCGCCGTTCTTCTCGCCGGCGGGCCGGCCTTGGCCGCGGACGACAAGCCGCTGCCGCCGCCCAATGCCAAGAAGCTGTCGGAGATCATTGCCAAGGTCGAGCAGCGCGACGGCTTTCGCTATGTGGACGAGGTCGACTGGGACAGCGGCGCCTACACCGTCACCTATTACACGGCGGACAAGGCGAAGGTCGAAATCACCTATGATCCCGTGACGGCGGAGCCGAAATAGGGACGTTCCGACGCGAATTCGTTCTCGGCTGCGTCACAGGCTCCCGGCGCCAACTTCGGCGATCGCCCTGGCGCGGGCGCCTCCCCTTGCGTCAGTCGTGCTTTGATGGCTGACTGTCATTTCCTGGAATAGCTCCGGGCGCCGCATTGGGGGATGGGGATGGCGACGGCAAAGCACGTGATGAAGCGCATATTGATGATGTTGGCCGGCTACTTCGTATCGGTGCTGGTCGGCCTGATCGCCATCGCGGTGATCTATGGCGTGCTCAGTTCCTTGCCCAATGCGCCCAACTATTTCGACGTCATGGGCGTTTCGCCGATCGCGGTGCTGCTGGTGCCGCCGCTCGGCATGTTCGTCTATTTCCTGACCATCGTGGTGACCGCGCTGCAGACGTTGATCTTCGCGCTGATCGCCGAGTTCTTCTCGTTGCGCAATGTCCTGCTGCACATGGTTTTCGGCGCTGGCGCCGCAGTCGGCGGCTTCGCCTTGATCTGGCCGAGCGCACCGGAGGACATGGACCCGGAGCGTTGGGTCGACATCGGCATCATTGCCGCTGCCGGCCTTGTCGCCGGGTTGCTCTAT
>NZ_RZRO01000099.1:0-24156 GCF_003997975.1 Mesorhizobium sp. M7A.F.Ca.US.005.03.1.1 | reverse complement strand
ATCCTGCCCAATTCGAACCTGATCAACAACGCCGTCGGCAACTGGACGCACCGCAACAAGCTCGGCCGCGTCGACATCAAGGTCGGCGTCGCGTATGGCAGCGACGTCAAGCAGGTTCATGCCGTCCTGCTGGAGATCGCCCGCAGCCACCCGATGGTGCTGAAGAACCCCGAACCCTTCGTGCTGTTTTCCAATTTCGGCCCCGCCGCCCTGGAATTCGAAATCCGCGTGTTCCTGGCCGACGTGATGAACGGCAACATCGCGCAGAACGACATCCGTTTTGCCGTCCTCGAAAAATTCAGCAGCGAACACATCGAGATCCCCTCGACGCCGCGCGCCGTGGTCGAGGCCCACAAGCCCAAGGCCTGGCCGACGGACGACGACAAGATCGAGGCCGACTTCGCCGAACAGGAGCAGATAAGGGCCGAAGCCGAAGCGGAGAAGAAGCGACTGGTCAAGTCTCGCAAAACCAAGAAGCCGGACCCGGACTAGGCTCGGACTCCGTCGACCTCAATCCTGCCCGGAATCAATTGCGGCATGAATGGGGCATTCAGTTGCGGTTCAGCTTCCATCTCATATAAGCTCCATGCAAAGGCGAAAATGCCTTGCCAAATGCAACAGAGGCGGTGGGAACACCGATATTGCACCATGTGGAAGTCTCTCGTCGCTGCAGTCGCCCTGGTCGCTGCCATCGGCTCGGTCCATGCCGCGAGCGCGGTCAACAAGGACGCCGAGACCCGCACGCTGGTCGTAACGGAGGGCGGCAGCAAGACCGACCTTGCGCTGGCCGGTGGCGAAACGGTTGAGTTCTGCCCGAACGGCTGCTTCGTCACCTTGCCCAATGGCGATCTCGAAGCCCTGACCGGTTCGGAAACCGTCGAGATCTCGGGCGGTGTCGCCCGCATCAAGTAATCTTGGCGTCACGATTGTAGAGGCCGGGCATTTGCCCGGCCTTTTATCGTTTCCGGTAGCGGTTGTTTAACAATGACACCGGAAATACCGCCATGGCAGCCGTCTGCAACCGTGCGTTTTAACGTTCGCTACGCCATCGCCCGCTATACCAGGCTCAAGACGCCGAAAAGCGGCGCGCAACTCTACGCGGGCAGGGCAGGACGGACATGGATGCGCGATCGGACAGGAACGCAATACCGCTTGCGGTCGATCTCGACGGCACGCTGATCGCAACCGACCTGTTGTGGGAAGGGCTGTTCATCCTTCTCAAGAAGAACCCGCTCTATATCTTCCTCGTACCGTTCTGGATCGCCGGCGGGCCGGCGCGGCTGAAGCAGGCGATCGCGCAGCGCATCGACATCGATCCGGCATCGCTGCCCTATCGCGAGGTGCTGCTTTGCCGCCTCCGGACCGAGCACGCCGAGGGCCGCAAGATCGTGCTGGCGACCGGTACGCCGCGCAAGTTCGCCGACGCCATCGCGGCCCATCTCGGCATTTTCGACCAGGTGCTGGCCACCGATGGTCTCGCCAATCTCACCTCGGGCAGGAAGCGCGCCTCGCTGATCGCAGCCTATGGCGATGGCGGTTTCGACTACGCCGGCAACAGCCGCCATGACCTCCAGGTCTTCGATGCCGCACGCAACGCGATCGTCGTCGCGCCCGACCGCCATGCCGCGCGCTGGCAGGCGGCACATGGCGCCGAGACGGTGCCGGCGCCGAAGCCGACTTTGCGGACCATCGTCAAGATGCTGCGCGTGCATCAGTGGCTGAAGAATTCGCTGATCGCAGTGCCGATGGTGCTCTCGCATGAATATTTCAACACCGACATGATCTGGGAATGCCTGCTGGCATTCGTCTCGTTCAGCGCGGTGGCATCGGCCATCTACATCCTCAATGATTTCTTCGACCTCGCGCTCGACCGCAAACACCTCACCAAGCGCAACAGGCCGTTCGCCAGCGGCGCGCTGTCGATCCCGTTCGGACTTGGGGCGATCGCGGTGCTTCTGGCGATCGGCATCGGCACCGGGCTGTTCCTGTCGCCCGAATTCATGGCTGTGCTCGGCGGCTACATGGTCGTCACCACCGCCTATTCGCTGTCGTTCAAACGCATGCTGCTGGTCGATGTGCTGACGCTCGCCGGCCTCTACACGATCCGCGTCCTGGCCGGTGCGGCGGCGACCGGCGTCGACGTCTCGTTTTGGCTGCTGGCCTTCTCCATCTTCTTCTTCCTGTCGCTGGCGCTGGTGAAGCGCTTCGTCGAACTGCGCACCACCGCCATTCCGCCCGGCGAGCGCATTGCCGGTCGCGGCTATCGCACCGAAGACCAGGAGATCGTCGCCCAGGCCGGCATGGCCTCGGCCTTCTCCTCGGCGCTGGTGCTGGCGCTCTACATGGACAGTGTCGCGGTGCGGGAACTCTATCCGCATCCATGGCTGATCTGGCCGCTGGCGCCGATCGTGCTCTATCTTACCATGCGCGTCTGGATCCTGGCGCGCCGCAACGAGATGCATGACGATCCGGTCGTCTTCATCATCCGCGACTGGCGCAGCCAGATCGTGGTGCTGATCGGTGCGGTGATGCTGGTCATCGGGGGCTGGTAGGCATGGCCGCCGGACGTTTCCCAAGCTTTGGCCTTGCCACGCCGCCGGCGCCGCGCGCCATCGGTGCCGACGAGGCGATCGCGCTGCTGAAGGGCGGTCAGGCCAAGCCGGCGTCGCTGCTTGCCTATGGCAATGGCCGCTCCTACGGCGATTCCTGCCAGAACGGGGCCGGAGCGGTCGTCGATATGCGATCGCTGAACCGGATCCACGCCTTCAACGCCGAAACCGGTGTTCTCAAGGCGGATGCCGGCGTGCTGTTGTCCGACATCATCGCCCACGCTGCCCCCTACGGCTTCTTCCCCGCCGTTGTGCCAGGCACGCAATTCGTCACGCTCGGCGGGGCTATCGTCAATGACGTGCATGGCAAGAACCATCACCGGCGCGGCACCTTCGGCTGCCATGTCGAGAGCTTCACGCTGCTCAGGTCCGATGGAAGGACCCATCGCTGCTCGGCGACAGACAATGCGCGGCTGTTTGCGGCGACGATCGGCGGCATGGGGCTGACCGGCCTCATTCTGTCGGCCTCGATCCGGCTGATGCGGGTGCATTCCCTCGACATCGTCGAAAGGGCGACGCCGTTTCGTGACCTCTGCGAATTCTTCGACCTGGCCGCGGCGGCCGATCAGGCCAACGAATATGCGGTCGCCTGGATCGACCAGCTTGCCGGCGGTCGCAACAGCGGTCGCGGCCTGCTGCTCACTGGCAATCACGCCGAGCACGGCTCGCATGCCGCTTCGCGCGCCGACGGCAATTTCTCGGTGCCGGTCCAGCCGCCGTTCAACGTGCTCAACCGGCCGTTCCTGACCGCCTTCAACGCTGCCTACAGGTGGAGGAAGAGCCGGGCAACGGTGCCGCGCCAGGCCGGCTACCAGGGCTTCTTCTTCCCGCTCGACGGCGTGCGCGATTGGAACCGGCTTTATGGGCCGAAAGGGCTGTTCCAGCACCAGAGCGTGGTGCCGGAACAGACGGCGCGCGAGGCCGTGCCGGCATTGCTGGCGGCTGCAAGGCAAGCCGGGCAGGGCTCGTTCCTCACGGTGCTGAAACGCTTCGGCTCCATCCGCTCGCCGGCGCTGCTGTCGTTTCCGCGTCCCGGCTACACGCTGACACTGGATTTCCCCAACAGGGGCGCCGCGACGCTGACACTGCTGCGGGAGCTCGACCGCATCACGGTCGAGGCCGGCGGCGCGGTCAATCCGTACAAGGACGCCCGCATGGGGGCCGAAATCTTCGCTTCGTCCTTTCCCGAATGGCAGCGGCTGGAAGCGCTCCGCGACCACGCCTTCATGTCCGACTTCTGGGCGCGCACCGCGAAGAGATTGGATACGCGGCGAGGCTCGGTCGAGGCTGCCGAATAGATAAAATCCGAATAATTATTGGTTAACAGATGGTTGATAGCGCGATTCACTCAAAACAAGGTTGGGACTTCACCAAATGTTTGCGGGTTTGTAGTAGGAAGTGTGAAGGGGTGGCTTGGAACTCATGAAATACATCGTCTTCATTCTCTTTACAGTCATGACCAATGCCGCCGCGCAGCTGATGCTGAAGCAAGGCATGATGTCGCTCGGACCGATCTCGTTCGAGGGCGTCAATCCGCTCGTCAAGCTGCTGCAGATCGTCTTCAGCCCCTGGGTGTTCCTTGGCCTGTGTACCTTCGTCATCTCGATGGCCTCGCACCTCTATGTGCTGTCCAAGGTCGAGCTCTCCTTCGCTTATCCGTTCCTCAGCCTCGCCTATGTTGCCGTCGCCATCTTCGCTTATTTCGTCTTCCGCGAGGACCTCAATGGCTGGCGGATCGCCGGCATCGCCTTCATCTGCGTCGGCACGGTGCTGATCGCGCAAAGTGGCCGGGATTTGGGTGGGCAAGGGCATGAGGACCAGGCCGCTTCCATCACGCCCGACAAGATCCAAGCAAACGAGATCCTTCGATGAGACATATGATTTTCGGCGGTGACGGTTTCGTCGGCCGCCATCTTGCCCCGAAGCTTGTGGCCGATGGTGAAGAGGTTGTCGTCGCCGACATCGTCAAGAGCGACCTGCCGCATTACCGCAGCGTCCGCTTTATCCAATGCGACGTCACCGATCCGGCCTCGGTCGCCGCGATTGGGCTGAAGGCCGACGACATGGTCTACAATTTGTCGGCCAAGATGCTGTCGCCGATCCAGGTGCGCGCCAAGCGGCATGACTTCTTCTTCCCTGTAAATTTCCATGGCACCGAGCACATCATGCAGGCCATGGACGGAGCCGGTGCGTCAAAACTCGTCCACTACACGACCGACATGATCTACGGCCACACGGTCACGCAGCCTATGACCGAGGAGCACCCGGTGGCGCCGCTGGGCGAATATGGCTGGTCGAAGCAGAAGACCGAGGAGCTGGCGGCCGAGTGGCGCAAGCGCGGCATGTCGATCTCGCTGTTTCGCCCGCGTCTGATCATCGGTCCCGGCCGGCTCGGCATTCTCGAAAAACTGTTCAAGCTGATCGACTGGAATTTTCCGGTGCCGATGATCGGTTCGGGCAGGAACCCTTATCAGTTCATCTCGGTGTTCGACTGCGCCGAGGCCGCCCGCGCGGCCTGGAAGGCCGGCGTGCCAAACGAGGCCTATAATCTGGGTTCGCTCAATCCACCGCCCGTCAAGAAGCTGCTCGGCGATCTGATCAGGCATGCCGGCTCGAAATCGATCCTGATCCCGACACCGGGTTGGGCGGTCAAGCGCACGCTGGACCTGCTCGACCTGATGAACATGCCGATCATGGACCCAGAACAGTATCTGATCGCCGACGAGGAATGCGTGCTCGACGTGTCCAAGGCCGGGCGTCAGCTCGGCTGGGCGCCGCAATATCGCGACGAGGACATGCTGATCGCCGCCTATAGCGAGTACCGCGCCAAGAAAGCCGGTCTCGCGGTCGCCACCACACATGTGCCCGCCGAATAGCGGCTCGCAAAACAGCTTTCGTTGCGCACGATTGCGGTCGTGCGTGCAGACAGGAGATTGAAATGACCGTCATGGCCAAGCCCGAACAGACGAATGCGCGCACCATGGTCAGTGCGCCGGCGCTGTCGCCCGCCACCATCGCCAAGCCCAACCTGATCAGCGTCGAGCAGGCCAAGGCGATGGACGTCGCGGCAATGACCGACCTGTTCAAGGCGCATCTCAACCCCGGCCAACTGCACTTCATGAAACTGCTCGGCTTCCACAAGATCAAGATCGAGCGCGCCGAAGGCATGTTCTACATCGACCAGAACGGCCGCAAGATCCTCGACTTCTTCGGCGGCTTCGGTTCGCTGGCCTTTGGCCACAACCATCCGCGCATCCTGGAAGCACGCAAGAAATTCCAGGAGGAGAAGCGCCAGGAAATCGCCATCGCCTTCATGTCGCAATATGCGGCAGCGCTTGCGCACAACATCGCCAAATGCTCGCCCGGCGATCTCGACATGGTATTTTTGGGTTCGTCCGGCTCGGAAGCGATGGAAGCGGCGGTGAAGCTCGCCGAGCGCGCGGCCGGTCCGAAGCGGCCGAAGATCGTCTATGCCGAGAATTCCTTCCACGGCAAGACCAAGGGCGTGCTGGGCATCACAGACGGCCAGCTTTACCGCGCCGACTTCAAGGTGGCGGAAAACACGGTCCGCATCCCGTTCGCCGACATCGAGGCGGTCGAGCGCCTGTTCCGCTCCGATCCGGAGGTCGGGGTCATCGTGCTCGAGACCATCCAGGGCGGTGGCGGCATCATCCAGGCGCCGGCCGAATATTGGCAGAAGCTGCGCGCGCTGTGCGACCAGTACGGCGTGCTGTGGGTCGCCGACGAAGTGCAGTGCGGCTACGGCCGTTCGGGCCGCTTCTACGCCTTCGAGCATTACGGCGTCATTCCCGATGTGACCGCGCTGGCCAAGTCGCTCGGCGCCGGCAAGGCGGCGGTGGGAGCCATGATCGCGCGGCGCGAGGTCTACATGAAGGCCTATGGCACGCCGAAAACGGCGATGATCCATGCCATGGCGACCTTCGGCGGCATGGGCGAGGCCTGCGTCACCGCGATCGAGGGGCTCAACGTGCTCTACGACGAGGGGCTGATCGACAATGCCGCCGTCACCGGCGACTATTTGCTGCAGCGCCTGCAGGCGCTCAGGGAAAAGTACCCGAAGATCATCAAGGATGTGCGCGGCAAGGGTTTTATGGTCGGCCTGGAGTTCCACGACTTCTCGCAGACCTTGCCGATGGTGCTGCGGCCGATCGTCAGCGTGCTCGACGACAAGCTGAAGGGCTCGCTGTCGGGCTTCGTCGGCGCGCTGCTGCTGCGCGATTACGACGTGCTGGTCGCCTTCACCGAGTACAACCGCAACGTCATCCGGCTGGAGCCGCCGCTGATCTGCCAGCGTGAGCATGTCGATCGTTTCGTCGATGCTTTCGACAGTCTGCTGTCGCGCGGCATCGTGTCGATCGTGAAGGATTTCGTCAAAAGCCAGGTCCGTTAAACCGAAACTCGCTGAGTAGACATGCTGACCAAGTCGCCCGCTCCACAGAACCCACTCGACCGGCTCACCGGGGCCGGTCTGGCGTGGGGCGTGGGGACTTATGCGCGGCTGGCGGCACCGATCGGCGCCGCGGCCTTCGCGCTCTACATTCTTTTTTCAGCGTTCACCGCGTGGGTGATGCCCGACGCCAATTGGGACATGCTGCCCTATCTCGCCATAGCGGAGGAAGGCACCTATCCCGATGCACAGGCGCTGCATGACTATGCCTACAACACTGTCAAATCGGGCGTGTCGGCCGGTGACTACAAGGCGCTGACCGACGATGGCGGCGGCTTCCGCAGCCACATGGCGGAGAATGCCGCCGACTTCCATTCATTGCTCGGCATGTACCGGATCAAGTTCCTCTATGCCGAGATCCTGTCGACGATGAGCGCGGTGATGTCGCCGGTCGAGGCGATGCGCCTGGTCTCAGTGTTCTCCGTGCTGCTGTTCGGCGCGATCGCCCTGATGTGGCTGCGCTCCGAGGGGGCACTGGCCTTGGCGCCGGTGGTCGGCGCGGTGCTGATCATGGCCGATTTCGGCGATGCGGCGCGCGCCTCAACGCCGGATCTGCTCACATCGGCGCTGTTGCTGGGCGGGCTTTATGCCTATGTCCGCGGCCGCGAGGTGGCGACGGCGATCCTGCTCTTCCTCGCCTTCATGGTGCGCCCGGACAACATTGTTTTCCTTGCTGTTTTTGCTGTGCTGCTGGTTGCGTTCCGGCAGAGGGCATGGGGCGCGCTGGCCGGCTTTGCCGCTTCCTTCGTTGCCTATTTCGCCATCTCGCACTGGGCGCATCATCCCGGCTGGTGGCCGCATCTGTGGTTCTCCAGCATCGAGCAGCATTACAATATGGACGGGTTCGAGCCGCCATTCTCCATCGTTGCCTATCTCAGGGCATTTGCCACCTCGCTGCTGCGTGCCGTCAGCCTGAACAGCTGGGTCGGCGTGTCGGTGCTGGCACTGGCCGGCTGGTTTGCTGCCGACCGCGCCGGCTTCCGCCTCGACCGCCGCGCCGGCATCCTGTTCGCGGCACTGGTGCTCGGCGCGCTGGCGAAGTTCACCGTCTTCCCGATCCACGACACGCGCATCTATTTCCCGCATCTGATCCCGCCATTCCTGCTGCTGGCGACGCCGTTCATGGCGTTGTGGGCGGCCGTGGCTCGCGGCCAGAATCGCGCTGCCATGCAAATCATTCCCGGAGACAAGTCATGAGTTCGCTATCCAGCCTGGCGCGCGTTGCCCTGTCGCTCGGTCTTCCCAGTGGCGTTCTCGATCGCGGGCCGTCGCTGCGCGGCACGAAATTCCTGGCCAAGGCAGCGCTGAAGGCGCGGTTTGGTGGGGCGGGGCGGCCGTTCCAGATGGTCAATGTCGGCGCCTGCGACGGCGCGCTCTTCGACGATGTGACGCCGTGGCTGCACAGGATTCCCGGTGCACGCGCGATGCTGGTCGAGCCGATCCCCTACAATCAGAAACGGCTGCGCGCCAACTACCCCGACATCAGCCGCTTCATCATCGAGCCGGTGGCGGTGACGAAGACAAAGGGCACGATCACCGTCCACACTTTCGATGCCGCCGCGCTCGAGGCCGGCACGCTGCCCATCGAATTCATCGGCTGTTCGTCGGTCACCGACACCAATCTGATGTCGGGCAAGAATGCCTGGGGCGAGGCCGACGCCAACTTCAACAAGTTCGCGCCGCATCTCAGGGACATCGAGGTGCCATCCGAGACCTTGCTGACGCTGCTCGACCGCAACGGCATCACCCATATCGACGCCTTCCTCGTCGATTGCGAGGGCGCCGACTGGATCGTCTTCGAACAACTCGACCTCAAGCGCTACCGTCCCGGCATGATCAAGGTCGAGGTCGGCGCGCTGCCGGCCGCCGAGATCGGCCAGGTCGTGGTCAAGCTGAAGACATCAGGCTATCAGGTCGGTTTCCAGGCCGAGGACATCTGGGCCTTCGTGTGAAGGAAGATAGAGCAGACGACCCCCTCCATTGCTACAAAGACGTGGCCTAGTCCTCTCTGAACGCACGACTGATCTGATCGGAAAGCGGCTTCACGAAATATGAAAACGCAGACCGTTCGTGGGTCTTGATAAAGGCCTCAACGGGCATTCCCGGAAGAACAATGAGTCCGTCTAGCCGCGCCAGTTCTTCGGGCGCTACCACGAAGCGCACCTGATAGTAGGAAGATCCTGAGCGCTCGTTAGTCGTCAGGTCAGCTGCAATACGGACAACCGTCCCATTGAGTTCCGGCGTGGTACGCTGATTGAATGCCGAGAGGCGTAGCACTGCCTTCTGCCCAAGCTCAATCTGGTCGATGTCGCGCGGTGCGATCTGGGCATCCAGCGCGAGCCCGCCGCTATCGGGAACGATCGACATAATCACATCCCCTGGCGAAATGACGCCGCCGACAGTGTGAAATGCCAGTTGGTGCACGATGCCAGCCTGTGGAGCGATGATGTCGATTCGCTTGAGTTGATCCTCGGCCGCGATCTTTCGCTCGATATATTCTCCGATCTGACCTTGCACTTCACGAAGTTCGGCGCTCACTTCAGTTTTCAGGTCGGAGTCGATCTGCAGGATCTGCAGTCTAGCTTCCGATATTCGGCCTGCTGCTTGAGCCTGGCCGGCCATCGCCTCGCCTCGATCACCGCCGAGGGTCGCCGCCTCTCGCTCCAGGTCGTTCAATCGCAACACAGAAACAATGCCCTTTGCCCGGAGCACTTGAAGCGAGGCGATCTCGGCATCAAGCACAGAGAGCCCACGATCAAAGGCTGTTTCGCGAGACTTCAGGCCATCGATCTCATGCGCGAACTGCTTAATTCTTTCGCGCAACTGGGACTTCTTCCCCGCTCGGTCTTCCTTCCTGAACTCAAACAGTCGACGCTCACTCTGAACGGCTGCGGCGATATCGGTGTTGTCAAGCCGGGAAAGTAAAGTTCCTGGAAACGCAATCTGGTCTTCGTCGTCGCGCTCGGCCTCAAGTCTAGCGAGCCGTGCAGTCAATTCGTCCAGCCTCTTGGTGACGATTCCAAGGTTTGCCCGCGCTTGCGTTGCATCGAGGCGCACAAGTACATCTCCGGCAGCAATCTTCTGCCCCTCCTTGATGAGAATCTCGCTGATAACGCCTCCAGTCAAATGTTGGATTTTCTTGACATAGCTATCGACGACAAAGGTGCCGGAAGCCACGACTGCACCAGAGAGATTGGTTGCGGCCGCCCACCCGCCTATGCCTCCCACCAAGAAAAGGCAGGAAGTGCCGCCAATGAAGAGGTGCCGCCGGATAGATCTTGAAACCAATTCGGCCTCAACGTTTGGCATCGGATCCCTCCATCAAGATTTCAGCGACCTCCGGCTTTGACTCGTTCGGATCTGCGACCATCTTGAAGGGCGCGAGCATCCTGGCCGATACAGAAAAGCCCGGATATCCAGCCATGGTAGGATTCGGAGAAGGGACCTTTGATATTTTCGAAAGAACTTCGTCGCGTGGTCCGAAGGCTTTGACCCGACCGGCCTCCATCATGAGAACGAAATCGACTGCAGCTAGCGCGCTCGGTCGATGCGCTATAACTATTGCGATCCCCTTGCGTTCCCTCACGGCCGCGATTGCCTTCACAACAGCAGCTTCGCCATCGGCGTCAAGATTCGCATTGGGTTCATCGAGCACGACGAGGAACGGATCGGCGTAGAGTGCCCTGGCAAGGCCGATCCGCTGGCGTTGCCCTGCCGAAAGGGATGATCCGGCTTCTCCAATGCGGGCTTCATATCCTTTATCAAACTGCAGGATAAGCTCATGAACGCCAGCCGCCATCGCGGCTGATACAATTGTCTCCGGCTTCGCGTCGGATTCGAAGCGGGCGATGTTCTCTGCGATCGTGCCATCGAAAAGTTCGCCCCCCTGTGGCAGGTAGCCGATGTGGCGACCGATTGCCTCCTGATCCCACTGGTCGAGTGACGCGTCGTCAATACGCACTTTGCCGCTCGCCGGGGTCCAGGCGCCAACGAGAGCGCGGGCAAGCGTCGACTTCCCCGCACCGCTAGGGCCAATAATGCCGAGCGCGCTCCCCGCGCGCATGACGAAGTTTGCTGCGAAGACCGTCGGCTTCGTCTCACCAGGGGGAACGACGGTGATGCCTGCGGCACGCAGTTCGCATTGCGGTTTGGGCAGGGCCAAGACAGTTGTCTCTTCAGGCATCATCAGCAGCAAATCCCTGAGGCGGATCCAACTCTGTCTCGCCATCAGGAACACTTTCCAACTTCCGATTGCCAATTCGACGGGCGCTAGTGCGCGGCCCATTATGATGGAACTGGCAATCATCACCCCCGGTGTGACCTGCTGCTCGATAGCGAGCCATGCACCCACTGCCAGGATTGCGGACTGGAGAACCAAACGAAGTGTTTTTGCAACGCCCCCTAGGCCGCTAACAACATCGCTGGCCCTGCGATTTGCCGCAAGGTAGTCCGAATTTGCAAGGCGCCAGCGCGCGGTCATGCGATTGCTAAGCCCCATCGCACGTATAGCTTCGGCATTGCGACGGGACGCGTCCAGCAAGGCATTGCGCACCGTGTTATGCCGGAGTGCCTCTCGAGTTGGGTTGCGGGAAGACGCATCGGTAATAACGGTAAGCGAGACCAACAAGATCGCGCCGACCATTGCTGTCATACCAAGCCAGAAATGAAGTAGAAAACACAGGCCGAGATAAAAGGGCATCCAAGGTAAATCGAAAAACGCGGTCGGACCGGGTCCGGAGAGAAAATTGCGTACATTGTCGAGATCGCGCAGCGGCTGCAATCCGTCGCTGGGCATGCGAGTTTCGAGTGGAAGGCGGACGACTGCGTCGTGAACGCGCCCGGAAAGCTGGTGATCGAACCGCTCACCGACGCGTAGAAGAACGCGGGCACGAATGATGTCAAGGCCGCATTGAAAGGCATATAGGCCGAACGCAAGCATCCCGAGGCCGACCAGTGTTGGGACGCTGTGGCTGGCAAGCACACGGTCATAAACCTGCAACATGAACAAGGGGGCAGTTAGCGCCAATACGTTTATGACGCCGCTTATCACCGCTGTTGCGAGGATTACCGCCTTGTTCGCCGCAACAAGTGACCTTTCAAATCCCCCAGAACCTATCTTCTCGGGGGATCGGGTCATGGAGATCTCGTTCCACCTACTTCAGCACAAAATCCTATGCATAGCTCAAGCATATTGCTTGTTACTGCCACTGATCCAGACCGAGGTGACTCACCCAAGACATACTTCAAGCGGCAACAAGCCATGCTGGGTCGAATCCCATATCAAACACGGTGTTCATTGCCACGCTGTGCGCGTTGTCATTTTCGTCCAAATAAGCCAACGAGAATGAATTAAAAACCTGCGATCTGCCGAAGTACCCGTTAATAACATGCGCCGACCCTGTCCATTCTGAAGACATACCAAAGTCTACCGTGTAGTCTCCATAAAGCACATCGGTACTGATGTAGTAGGCCTTGTTGGAGCTAAATGAATATGTACCAATTTCGATTGAAGTGGCTCCGTCATTGCCGCTGAGGGTATATTTTACATCCCACCAGTTCGTAACATAGTCTATCTCATACCATTGCTCACTTGCATGTATCGTTGTTGTACGCTGCGCGACCAATGTCTTCTCTAGATCCAGATCGGTGAGGCTTAATCCAGACAATAGGAAATTATTCAAGGGAGCAGAATAGTCTGAAGCGGGATCTGATGGCCAATACTTCTCTAGATTTCCAACAGCGACGTCATGCCCGCCATCGGGCGTCATGACATAGCCGACAAAAAAGTGACTCGAATCCTGGAACTCGATCGTGTCGTTCCCGCTGCCCGTATCAATCATGACCGGCAGGATTATACCCCAGCTGTTGTCTGCAACACCCGAGACTATGATGTGGTCATTTCCAGCGCCAGAAAAGACAAATCCCTGATCCGGATTGACCAAGGTTATCTCGTTGTCCTTTTCATTCCCAACAAGAATAAACTGAGAGGTGCTGTTCAAGGTGAAGCTGGTAACGTCACCCTGCAGGACAACCAGATTTCCATCCTTGTTCGCCGATGTTGCCGCATTTCCGGCTATGAAGGTGGCGCCGTTGATATTGACGATGTTATGCGGGTCGAGCCCCCAATAGTAAGGGTTCGACAGTTTGTAGGAATCCGATTGCATCCACTCGGAATTGTACCCTGCAAGAGTCAACTCGTTTGCGGTGCCGATGGTCTGGTTGATCACGTGATCGAACTCAGTCCCATGGGGAGTTGTGGGGAGATCGCTCCGGTCGAACGATATCTCCTTGTAGTCAGTGCTGACATGCAGGATATTTGAGGTTCCTGAAACCGCCTCCTCAATCAGGAGACCATGAATGAACCTGCCAAGGAAACCAGACGCATCGGTGTCGTTAGCTGGGGCATACGGTTTTTGCTCGAACAGATATGACTGCTTGCTATCCAAGAATCCCGTATGGGTAGCGGCCCACTGGAGCAAGCTTTTGGCGAGAACATCGTCCCCGATAATAAATTTCATCTGAGATAGATTAAACACAAATGGATCCATATCCTGGAACCATTGGAGCGCATAGTTTTTCGCCGTAGCATCGCCGACTGTCAGCGGAATATTCATTCTAAAGTAGGATAGATACTGAGACAGATCCGCACTCGACGTGACCAGCCAGAAATCATAGTCGTTGAGAGCTCGAACCTCGTAGTAGGGTGTCCACCCTTCCGCCGCGCCTGAGAGCTCGGGGAAAACAGTTTGGTATGCTGCATCATGATAGTCGGAAATTTGCCGCCCCGTAAGGTTCCAATCAGTTTGTGTTGACCGAAGAGCGTAGTCACGCGTAGCGAGTTCCAGCATGAGCGCATCGCGACGTTGGTCAAAGAGTCCTGACGCGAAATCGCCATCTATTTTGTTCTTGGCATAGTTGTTAGCAACAATTCCGATTAACGAGTCGGCGTTCACGACACCATGTGCCATGCTTCCATAGTAGATGCCAGCGGCGGAAAGCGCATCGTAGTAATGAGACGCGTCACCCGTCGAGATGGTAAGCGCATATGCAGAGTTAATATCGTTTATCTGCTGTGAAGTTGGCATGATACGCTCCTATTTTTCAGAAAATGAATCAATCAGCGCCGAAAGACGTTTGTGAAACCTAGAGACGTCCTCTCGAAGATATTTACGAGGCGCCATGATCATCCAGCGCAATCCAGCCCTATCAAAGCTCATCATGCACGATGATACAGAAGAATATCCAGTGCACATAATGTACATAGGATCCGGCGCGGAAATATAGTAGATATTGTGAGAGAGATACCCCTTAGCATTATCCTTTACGCGAAACGAGGCGAATTTAATACCAGCATCGAGGTCATTTATAATTGGAAGCAGGAGGTTTTGCGGAATATGAATTTTTAGTGGGCCGCCTGGAACGGAGGCCGCCACTCCGAGTGCGTCCGAAAGCGGCAGCAGATCCTCCTCCCCCCGGATCTGGGGGTTTGGCCCGCGGCCAGCTTTCAGTTCAGGATAGCTCAGTCGTAGCGCGACTTGCTTGATATCCATGGTTGCCTTCGGATTTCGTTCCCGAAATAGATCTGAGGGGACATAGAGCGTTCCCTGCGAGTATGTCACGGCAACGCGATCGATCGACGAAGAGGTGAGCCAGAGAAAACGTTCGTCTCCAGTGTCGAGTGATGCGGATTGCGAGTGCCCGCAGGTGACCAAAGCCAAGAGGAGCGCAATTGAAAATCGACCTTTGAGCACGCGTTTTCCCGCCCAGCATGCGCTCTAATTCGTTAAGTTATTAGTATGCCATATCTCATAACGATTGCAACAATTAATATACTTACAGATTTATCTTTCATCGAAGTATATAAGTAAGATCTTTTATAATAATGCTGATCTCGATGCGTAGCTATCAGGTCGGTTTCCAGGCCGAGGACATCTGGGCCTTCGCCTGAGTTAGCCTACCGGAAAGCGAACCGCCCCAGGCGCCCGGTGTGAAGCATTCTGCCGTCTGGTCGCTCGGCTTTTTGCCAATGTCGCAAACAGGCTTCAATCGTGCTGCCGCTCCGCCCTATAGTCCGCCCGCTTTATCACTTTGGAGTCGCGGGCAATGGCAGAGTTTCCGAAAAAGGCGAGGGTCGTCATCGTCGGCCTGGGCGGTATTGTCGGCGCATCGATCGCCCATCACCTGATCGAACGCGGCTGGGATGACATTGTCGGCATCGACAAATCAGGTATCCCGACCGATATCGGCTCGACGGCGCACGCCTCCGACTTCTGCTACACCACCAGCCACGATTTCCTGTCGTGCTGGACGACGCTCTACTCCATCGATTTCTACGAGAAGATGGGTCATTACGCGCGTATCGGCGGCCTCGAGGTCGCGCGTGTCGGCGACGACAGCCGAATGGAAGAAATCAAGCGCAAGATCGCCTCGGCCAAGGCGTTTGGCACGCGCGCGCGCCTGATCGAGCCGGCCGAGATCAAGGAAAAATTTCCGCTCATCGAAGAAGCGATTGTTCAAGGTGGTCTTTGGGATCCCGATGCCGGTCTGGTCATCCCGCGTTCGCAGACGGTCGCCGGCAAGCTGGTCGACCAGGCGGAAGCGTCGGGCAAGCTCAAATCCTTCGCCAACACATCGGCCCGGTCGCTGGTCGTCAAGGACGGCCGCATATCAGGCGTGGTAACGGACCGCGGCACCATCGAGGCCGACTATGTCGTCGTCTGCGCCGGGATTTGGGGCCGGCTGATAGCGGAAATGGTCGGCGAAGACCTGCCGGTCATGCCGATCGACCATCCGCTGACCTTCTTCGGCCCCTACAACGAGTTCGCCGGCACCGGCAAGGAGATCGGCTGGCCGCTGCTGCGCGACCAGGGCAACTCGGCCTATATGCGCGACACCGGTGATCCCAAGACCGCCGAGGGCGGGCAGATCGAATGGGGTTATTACGAAGAGACCAATCCGCGCCTTTGCCACCCGCGCGACCTGCTGGAGAAGGACCAGGCGCGGCTTTCGCCGTCGCAACGCGATCTCGACATGGAACAGATCCTGGCGCCGCTCGAACGCGCCATGGAACTGACGCCGATCCTCGGCGAACTCGGCTATAATGAGAGCCATTCGTTCAATGGACTTCTCCAGGTAACCGCGGACGGCGGCCCGTCGATGGGCGAAAGCCAGAAGGTGCGGGGTCTGTGGTATGCCGTTGCCATCTGGGTCAAGGATGGTCCCGGCATGGGCAAGCTGATCGCCGACTGGATGACCGACGGCCGCACCGCAATCGATCACCATGCCATCGACTATGCACGGTTCTATCCGCACCAGACCAAGGAGCAGTTCATCTGGGACCGCTGCACCGAGACGGCGATGAAGGTCTACAATCCGGCGGTGCATCCGCGCGAGCCGTTCTCCAAGGCCCGCAATATCCGGCGCTCGCCGTTCTGGGAACGCGAGAAGGAACTCGGCGGCTATTTCATGGAACTCGGCGGCTGGGAGCGCGCCCACGGCTATGCCGCCAACGAGCATCTCCTGGAGAAATACGGCAACCGGGTGCCGGTGCGTGAGAACGAATGGGACAACCGCCATTTCTGGCGCGTCTCCAATGCCGAACATCTCGCCATGAGCGAGGATTGCGGCATCGTCAACCTGTCGCATTTCGCCATGTACGACATCGAAGGTCCAGACCATGTCGCGCTGCTGGAATGGTTGTGCGCAGCCAAGATTGGCGGCGACAACAACATCGGCAAGGGCATCTACACCCACTTCCTCGACGAGGAAGGCATGGTGCGGGCCGACTTTACCGTCATTCGCATGGCCGACCGCTGTCGTTTGATCGACGGCGCGGATGCTGGCCCGCGCGATTTCCAGTACATGCGCCGCACGGCACAGGACAAAGGTTTCGACGTCACCATCACCGACGTGACCGAGAACTATGTGACCATCGGCATCTGGGGGCCGAACGCCCGGGCGACCTTGCAGAAGGTGGTCGAAAACCCGGACGGGCTCTCTGTTGAGAACTTCCCATTCGCGGCGATCAAGCCGGTCCGGATCGGCGGCAAGGACGTCACCGCTTTCCGCATCTCCTATGTCGGCGAGCAGGGCTGGGAACTGCATATGCGCTACGAGGACGGTCTCGCTGTGTGGGACGCGCTGCGCTCGACCGGCGTGATGCCTTTCGGCGTCGAGACCTATGCCAACACGCGCCGCATGGAAAAGAGCCTGCGCCTGCAGAACGCCGACCTTCTGACCGAGTACAATCTGCTCGAAGCGGATCTCGCTCGTCCAAAGGTCAAGGAGAACGATTTCTGCGGCAAGGCGAAGCACGTCGAATACCGCGCCCGCGAGCACCAACCGGCCATGCTGTGCACGCTGGTGATGACCGAGAATGTCGATTCCAAAGGCGTTGCCCGCTATCCCGTCGGCACCATGCCGGTGATGGATCCGAAGACCGGCGAGACGCTGGTCGACGAACTCGGCCGGCGGTCCTTCACCACCTCGATGGCCTATGGCCCGACCATCGGCAAGAATATCGGTCTTGCCTATCTGCCGTGGGCGTACGCCCAGGAAGGCCGCAAGCTCACGATCGAGTATTTCGGTGAGACATATCCGGTCGAAGTGGCGGCTGTCGGCTACAAGCCGCTCTACGATCCGGAGAATTTGAAGCCGCGCAGCTGATTGCTAGCCGGCGCAAAGGGCATGAAGGCAAAAGCCTGGCCATCGGCCGGGCTTTTCTCTTTTTAAGCCGACGGTTTTCGCTTACCTTCGCGGCATGTCTGCTTTTGCCTGCGCAAGACATTTCCTTTCAGGCTGCGCCGCGTTCGCACTGACGCTCTGGTTGACGCCCGCGGCCCAAGCTGACGAGCCCGTCGATGTCGAGCTGGTGCTGGCCGTCGATGTCTCGCTGTCGATGTCTCCGGACGAACTCGAGATCCAGCGTCACGGCTACGCCGCGGCACTGACGCACGACAATGTGCTGCAGGCCATTGCCGATGGCGCTTATGGCAAGATCGCCGTCACCTATGTCGAATGGGCCGGCACCAACTGGCAGCGCGTCATCGTGCCGTGGACGGTGATCGCCAGCCGCACCGACGCCGAGCGGGTGGTTGCGCAACTATCCGCTCAGCCGCCCAACAGCGCGCGGCGCACCTCGATCTCCGGAGCGCTGGAGTTCGGCAATGACCTGTTCGCCGAAAGCGGCTACCAGGGCACGAAGCGGGTCATCGACATTTCGGGCGATGGCCCCAACAATCAAGGCGCGCCGGTCAACCTGACCCGCGACGATCTGATCAAGCAAGGCATCGTCATCAACGGCCTGCCGCTGATGACGCGAGGCGGTTTTTCCGGCGCCTACGACGTCAGCAATCTCGATCGCTACTACAGCGACTGCGTCATCGGCGGACCCGGAGCCTTCATGATTCCAGTCAATGACTGGACGCAGTTTCCCGAAGCCATCCGTCGCAAGCTGGTGCTGGAACTCGCCGGCCCGGCCTCGCCGCAATGGGCGGCAGAAGAAGCCACGCATCCGCCGATGGTATTGGCGCAGGACAAGCCCGCCACCGACTGCCTGGTCGGCGAGAAAATGTGGCGCAACCGCAGCTGGATGTTTGACAGCCGCTAGGCGACCGAAGCATTGGCAAATTGGCCGGACCGCGCTATCCAGTCGGAGGGGCCGCGGCAAAAACCGAGGAAACATCAGATGAAACGTCTAGCCATCCTGACTGCTGTCGCGTCCGTGCTTTTTGCCGACGCCGCCAGCGCCCAATACAATGATGAGCCCGCCTGCATGATGTTCGAGCACGCGAATTTTCGCGGTCGGTCCATCGGTATGGGCCCCGACGATTCCGTGAACTTTCGCGGCGGCCAGTTCTGGAACGACCGTGTGTCGTCGGTGATTGTGCGCCGGGGTTGCGCACTCATTGCCTATGAGGACTCCCGGATGGGTGGCCGCTCGATCGAGATCCGGCGCCGGATCCGCGATTTCGGCGGCAGCGACTGGAATGACCGTATATCGTCGGCGGAGTGCACCTGCGACGATTATTGAGGCCATTTTGGATTAGCCACGATGGATTTCTGGCGGTGGTAGCCATTGGCCGACAGCAGAGCCGGGCCTGCCGGTTGCCTCACCAAGCTGTTCATTGACAAGCCGATTGGCGTCTGTGAGACAATTCCCCAGCAAAAACAAAAGGGGAACCGACATGAACAGGATCGCCGTTCTTACCGCAACTCTGACACTTGCCGCCGGCCTGTCCGCACCGGCGATGGCTGCCACCTCGGTCACTATCGGCATCAGCGGCTGGACAGGCTTCGCGCCGCTGACGCTTGCGAAGCAGGCGGGCATCTTCGAGAAACACGGACTCGACGTGACCTTGAAAAAGGTGCCGCAAGCGAGCCGGCCGCTCGCCATCGCCAGCGGCGACCTGCAATGCGCGGCCACCACGGTGGAGACCTGGCTGGTGTGGAACGCCAGCGGCGTCACCACCAAGCAGATCTTCCAGCTCGACAAATCCTACGGCGCCGACGGCATCGTCGCCCGCAACAACATCAAGACCGTCGCCGATCTCAAGGGCAAGAACGTCGCGTCATCGGCGCCGGGCACGTCGCCCTATTTCATGCTCGCCTGGGTGCTGAACAAGAACGGCATATCGACGAAGGACGTCACCGTCGTCAATCTGGAGCCTGATGCGGCGGCGCAAGCTTTCCTCGCCGGGCAGAACGACGCCGCCGTCACCTACGAGCCGTTCATCTCGGCGGTGCGCGACAAGTCGGACCAGGGCCATATCCTGGCGACGACGCTCGACTACCCGATGGTGCTCGACACGGTGGGCTGCACACCCGAATTCCTGAAAACCAATCCGGATGCCGCCAAGGCGCTGGCCGACAGCTATTTTGATGCACTCGACCTGATCAAGAGCGATCCGCAGAAATCCTACGAGACCATGGGTGCCGACGTGAAACAGTCGGCCAAGGAATTCGAGGATTCGGCGAAATACCTGAAATGGGCCGACCGGGCGGAGAACAAACAGTTCTTCACCAAGGAATTCCAGGACTTTTCCAAGACCGCCGGCGAACTGCTGCTGCAGATGGGACTGATCAAGGAAGCGCCCGACGTCACCACGTTGGCTGACACCAGCGCGGTTTCGAACTGATCGTTCGGCCTTTGACCATCAAGCGGCGGCGCCTGGCGCTGCCGCCTTCTCTTGGACAAAGCGCGATTTGAGCATGGGGACCATTTGAAAATGGCGACGATTTGACGATGCGCCCCTTGCATCCCGTCTCGCCGGGCATCCGAACCGTGCTCGGCATTTCCTTCTTCGTGCTTTTCGTGGCCTTCTGGGCTTGGATCACGCTAGGCGGCCACGTCAACCGCATCTTCCTCGCCGATCCGCTGTCGATGCTGCGGGATGGCTGGCGGCTTTTGGTCGAAGACCGTTTCTGGCTCGACGTTCTGATCACCATCTGGCGCGTCTTCGGCGGCTTCCTGCTTGCCTCGGTCGTCGCGGTGCCGCTTGGCATCGCGATGGGCGCCTGGAAGCCGGTGGAGGCGTTTCTGGAGCCTTTTGTCTCCTTCGCCCGCTACTTGCCTGCGTCGGCATTCATCCCACTGCTCATCTTGTGGGCCGGCATCGGCGAGCTGGAAAAACTGCTGGTCATCTTCGTCGGCTCGGTGTTCCAGATCGTCCTCATCATCGCGGTCAAAGTTGGCGGCACACGACGCGATCTGGTCGAGGCCGCCTACACGCTGGGTTCCACCAACAGCGGCATCGTCAACCGGGTGATCATGCCGGCCAATGCGCCGGAGATCGCCGAGACGCTGCGGCTGGTGCTCGGCTGGGCCTGGACCTATGTCATCGTCGCGGAACTGATCGGCTCGTCATCCGGCATCGGCTACATGATCATCAACAGTCAGTCGCGGCTGGCGACGGGTCAGATCATCTTCGGCATCATCGTCATCGGACTGATCGGGCTGTTGTCCGACTTCGCCTTCAAGGCCTTCAACCGCTGGCTCTTTCCGTGGAGCCTGGCGTGAACAAGCTTCTCATCGAGGGCGTTTCGCGCACCTTTGCCGGCGTGCGCGGCGGTCAGCCGGTCAAGGCGCTGATGCCGATCGACCTGGCGGTCGCCGCCAACGACTTCATCACTATTCTGGGGCCGTCCGGCTGCGGGAAGTCGACACTGCTCAGGATTGTCGCGGGCCTGGAAGCATCGAGCGAGGGCCGTGTGCTGCTCGACGGCAAGGCGGTGACCCGGCCGGGGCCGGATCGCGGCATGGTCTTTCAGTCCTACACGCTGTTTCCCTGGCTGACTGTGGCGCAGAACATCGCTTTCGGCTTGCGCGAACGCGGAATGCCCGAAAAGGAGCGGGACGGGGTCGTCGCTTCCTACATCAATCTCGTCGGCCTGAAAGGGTTCGAGAACCATTGGCCGAAGCAGCTCTCCGGCGGCATGCAGCAGCGCACGGCGATCGCCCGGGCGCTGGCTAACGATCCGGAGATCCTGTTGCTGGACGAGCCGTTCGGCGCGCTCGACAACCAGACGCGCGGTCTGATGCAGGAACTGCTGCTCGGCATCTGGGAACGGCGCCAAAAGACGGTGCTGTTCGTCACCCATGACATCGAGGAGGCGATCTTCATGGCCTCGCGCGTCATCGTGATGACGGCGCGGCCCGGCCGCATCAAGTCGGATGTCGCCATCGACCTGCCGCATCCGCGCCATTACACGCTGAAGACCAGCCCGGAATTCTCGGCGCTGAAAGCGCGGCTGACCGAGGATATTCGGGTCGAGGCGATGCGCACGGCGCAGGCGTAGTCAGACCGACACAGCCTGATCATCTGGAAAGATACTTGGCTCGCTCAACAGCTTGAGGCGAGGAAGATCACGTTTCGGGGCGTCCAGAGCCGCCTTGAGCGCTAGCCATTTTTCGACATCGAGAGGAAAGATGCGCCGGTCGGCCAGTCTTTCGGGTCGAGTCGTTCTCGTACTCACGTGACACCTCTGCTCAGGCGGCCAGCAGCTGCTTGCGGTCGACGCGCTCCTGCTGCGGCGAGCGGGCGTAGAGTTCGCGGTAGCATTTGGAGAAATGCGAGGCCGAGACGAAGCCGCAGGCGACCGCCACCTCGACCACTGGCATCGAGGACTGGATCAGCAGGTGCCGAGCGCGGTCGAGCCGGATTTCGAGATAATAGCGGGCGGGGGAGCGGCCCATCTCGGTGCGGAACAGCCGCTCGATCTGGCGGCGCGACAGGTCGACATGATCGGCGATCTCGATCAGTGACAGCGGCTCCGACAGATTGCCCTCCATCAACTCGATGATGGTCAGCACTTTCGAGTTCTGGACGCCGAGGCGGGCGCGCAGCGGCAGGCGCTGGCGGTCGGTGGGGCTGCGCACGCGGTCGGTCAGCACCTGCTCGCAGACGCGGTTGACGAGGTTCTCGTCAAAGTCGTCGCCGATCAGCTTCAGCATCATGTCGAGTGCGGCAGTGCCACCGGCGCAGGTGTAGATGTTCTGGTCGATCTCGAAGAGGTCGGCAAAGACATTGGCCTTCGGGAACGCCTCGGAAAAGCCCGGCAGGTTCTCCCAGTGGATGGCACAGCGCTTGTTGGACAACAGGCCGGCGGCGGCGAGGATATGCGCGCCGGTGCACAGGCCGCCAACGGCGACGCCGCGATTGTATTCCTCGCGCAGCCAGGCGAAGGCGGACTTGTTTTGGTAGCGCTCGACATTGATGCCGCTGCAGACGATGGCCATGTTCGGCCGATCGGGGCCTGCCATCTTCTTGCGTTCATCCTCGAGCGACGTGTTGACCGCGCACTCGACTCCGTTCGAGGCGCGCACCGGCTTGCCGTCGATGCTGGCGAGGCGCCAGCGATAGGCCTCGTAGCCGAGCATGCGATTGGCCGAGCGCAGTGGGTCGAGCGCGGTCGCAAAGGCGATCATGGTGAAATCGGGAATAAGGAAGAATACAAACGACCGCTTGATCGGATGCTTTACGGCGTTCAAGGGAACCTCACACAGCCATGGCGCGAACAGGATGTCGCGAATAGCATAGCGACATCAGGAAAAACCATGTCTGTCAATCGGCTACGCCGCTACGACAAGATTAAATTTGCGACATGGGTCGCAAATGGGCAATCGGCGTGCAGCGGGGCCCGGAAGTGGCACGAACTGTTCAAGGGACAGGCAGCGTACAGCCTGTGCGCAGAACAAAAACGCCGCTCTGGCTGGAGCCAGGCGGCGTTGCAGTTTTAAAGCAGCGGCAGGGATGCGCTGCCTGGAAAATCTTCAGGCGACGAAGCCGAGGCGCGCCGCATTCATGGCGCCAGTCTGGCCGGGCATGGTGTTGGCAAGACGCTGACGCTCGAGAGCGGTGGTCAGGTTCATTTCGCGGCGGGCAAAGAGGCGGGCAAAAAGCTTCATAATCATCTCCATTCGGTTGCTCAGACGGGTCGCCTTCGCTTGATGGAGTGGGGCAGCTCGTTTGCTGGCGCTGATATAGGCTTGTGTAAGCAGAAACTAAATCGCAAAAGCGAACCGCTTGATATGAAATGCGACATCGATTGCGACAGATTTGGGCAAGGTGCCCAAAATTTACGATCATTTACAAGGCATTAAGTGAAAACAGGAGCTGCTATGCGGCTTTCTCATATGCGTCATGCGTTGGCGACATGGCTCCAAAACTCATTTGTATACAAATAAAATAAAGAAGGCCTGCCGGGCGGTTCGCGCGGCAGGCCTTCAGCACATAGTACACACGATCTACTTTGCTCCAGCCCAGGATCCGATGCCATTGCGAGTACCGGTCTTGGTGTCGGAAGCCTCAGGCCAGCCGATATCCTTCTGCAGTTCGATCGGCAAGGAACGGATGGCGCGCTCGGTCTGGTAGCGGGCGCGTGCCGCGCTGAATTCGGTCGCGATGCGACCAAGAGACGACAGGATAGACATTTCTTTCTCCTTTGGTGGCTGGCGGGTGCCAGACAACGCGTTGGTTACGTCGGGTTTGTTTCAACTTCATTTCGTGTCGAATGCAGGTCTGTGTCGGGGTCGTTTCATGGCTGCTTGTGGCAGCTGCCTCATTCGATGGAGTTGACTAT